>NZ_NHSG01000240.1:0-3178 GCF_020024005.1 Streptomyces purpurogeneiscleroticus | reverse complement strand
GGCGCGGGGGCGAGGGCGGCGGCAGTTGCGAGTGCTGCGGGGACTGAAGGACTCACCCCGCCAAGGTAACGCGCAATGTCCGATTTGCCCGCAATTCCGAGCCCTCCGCGCCGCTCGTGTCCTCGCCGCGCGAAACCGCCGCCCGTTCCGGGAGCGGGCAGGCCCAACGACCCGGGTTCCAGGGGCGGGGCGAGGCGAGGCGACGGCCCGCGTCAGGGGCCCGGGAAGGCAGGCACCCGGGCCGAGGCAGGAGCCCGGCAAGGCGGGGACCGGCGAAGCAGGCGCCCGGCAAGACAGGTACCCGGCGTCAGGCGCCCGGCGTCACACCTCCGGGCGCAGCATCGGTGGGTTCAGGAGTGTCGCGCCGCCTGCCCTGAAGAGCTGGGCCGGGCGGCCGCCCTGACGGGTCGTCGTGCCGCCGGTCGGGACGAGGAAGCCGGGCGTGCCGGTCACCTTGCGGTGGAAGTTCCGCGGGTCCAGGGCCACGCCCCAGACCGCCTCGTACACCCGGCGCAGCTCCCCCACCGTGAACTCCGGCGGGCAGAACGCGGTGGCGAGCGAGGAGTACTCGATCTTGGAGCGGGCCCGCTCCACGCCGTCCCCGAGGATGCGCGCATGGTCGAAGGCCAGGGAGGCGGTCGGTTCGCCGTCGCGGGCGAGGCCGTTCTCCTGCCCGAGGAGGGTCTCGACCGGGGCCCACCGCGCGCTGTGCGCGTCGCCGCCCGCGCGCGGCGCCGGCAGATCGGGGGCGAGCACCAGGTGCGCCACGCTGACGACCCGCATCCGCGGGTCCCGCTTGGGGTCTCCGTACGTGGCGAGCTGTTCGAGGTGGGCACCGGGGAACAACTGCGGGCCCGCCGGACCGTGGGCGTGCAGACCGGTCTCCTCGGCGAGCTCCCTCGCCGCCGCGGTCTCCAGGTCCTCGTCGGCCCGCACGAATCCGCCGGGCAGGGCCCACCGGCCCGGGAACGGTGGCTCACCGCGGCGAACGGCCAACGCGCACAACGCGTGCCTGCGCACGGTGAGCACGACCAGGTCGACGGTGACGGCGAACGGAGGGAAGGCCGACGGGTCGTAGGGAGGCATGCCGCGATCATAGTCGTCCGCCTGACGATAAACAGGCCGTCCGCTGCTTCACGCCCCCAGTTGCAGGCCATCCGCCGCCTCCTCCACCATTCCCAGGCCACGGCCGCTGACATGTACGGCAAAAGGCCGCTCCGCGACGGTCAGGCCGGTGAGGTGCAGGGCGCCCAGGGGTGTACCGGCGACGGGGCGCACGGAGAGCGTGCCGCCGGGCACATCGGGGCGGATGCCCGCGAGCGCGACCAGGGCGTGCACCGCGCCGGCCGCCGCCACCGCCGCCGGGCGGCAGGCCGTGGGGTGTGCCACGGGAGCGCCGTCGCCCGTGCGCTGCTGTCCCGAGTACATCTCCGGGAGGCGGTACCCGAAGGTCTCCGCGGCGTCCAGCAGTCCTCGGATCAAAGAGGTCGCCGCCGTTTCGTGGCCTGCGGCGGCCAGGGCCGCGGCGGCGACGGCGGTGTCCTGCACACGGACCGCTCCGCTGCGGTGGCCGAAGGGGTTGTAGCCGTCCTCCTTGCCGCCGAGGCCGCGCAGGCCCCAGCCGGTGTCCAGGGCAGGGCTGTTCAGCAGTCTCGCCACCTGCTCCGCGCGGGTGCTGTCGAGCAGACCGGGGGCGAAGGTGCCGGCACCGAGCAGGCCGGTGTCGAGGAGGTGCGCGGCACCGGCGACGAGGCGCGTGAGCGGCCGGCCGTCGGGGGCGCACAGGGCCGCGGGGCGGCCGCCGCCCGCGTCGTCGATCCAGAACCCGTCGCGGAAGCGCCGGCGCAGCGCGGCGGCCCATTCGCGGAGCGCGTCGCCTCCGGGGCGGTTGCAGGCGTCGAGGAGATCGGCGCCCAGCAGCGCGGCGCGGTGGGCGTGGGCCTGTGTTTCGCTGCGGTACGGGCCGGTCGGGGCCGGGTCCGGTACGCAACCTCCGGTGGCCGGGGACTCGGCGGCCTGCTCCGTCGTACGGCACAGCCAGGTCAGGCACCGTTCGGCGGCGGGGAGCAGGCGCTCCACTTCAGGGGCCGGCAGGCCCCAGCGGCGGGCTTCGGCGAGGACGGTCGGGAACAGCAGGGTCGCCTCGACGCCGGTGCAGCTGGGTGGCGAATGAGGGCCTGCGTCGCGCAGCGGGCCGGGAATTCGGCCGAATTCCGGTCCAGGGGCGGCGTGCTGGGTGCGGGCGAGGACGCGGAGGGTGCTCGCCGCGAGTCCGGTGCCCAGCGGAAGGAGCATGCGGGCGGCGGACAGAGACTCGGCCGGGGCCGGGGTGCAGCGCCAGGGGACGCCGGCGGCGAGGCAGGCGTCGGCGGGCACCGCGGGGTCCCGGACCAGAAGGCCGTGGAGATCGTCGAGAGCGGTCGCGAGCAACGTACCGGCTCGTGGGTCCTCGCACTGGAGCCGGGCCAGGGACCAGGGGCGCGGCGGGCGGGCGGCGCTCGGTCCGGCGGCGGGGACGGCGCTGCCGCGGGAGGCCGGGTGCGCCGGTGCGGTGGTGCCGCTGCGGATGCGGAGCTCGATGGTGCGGTGGGCGCCGGGCGGCAGATGCAGCCCCCAGCGCAGCAGCCCGGCCGCCGCGAGCGCGTCGTCGGGCGGCGGGTCCGCGGTCACGGTGGCGTGGACCGAGTCGCTGGTCCAGCGGAGGCCGGCGTCGTGGACGGAGGCGGGCAGATCGGGCCCCGGGAGTCCGCCGGCGACGGCGCCCAGTTCGGCGAGGTCGGTGGCGAAGGTGATTTCTAGCGGGAGACGCAGCGCCCGGCGGGTGTGGTTGTACAGCGTGATGCGTTCGGTGCCGTCGGCGTTCCGGAGGCGCTCGACCAGGAGGCCGGGGTCGGGTCCGGGGTCGTGCGGCGTGCGGAGCGTGCCGGTGAAGCGGGCGCGGTCGGCGGCGAGCGGTCTGGCCTGCACGGTGAGCGGCTGAGCGCCGGCCACCCGCAGGACGCAGCGGGCGAGCACGCGTCTGCCGGAGCGGTAGAAGCCCTCCATCCCCCGGCCGGTGAGCTGGCCGTCGGTGGTGGCGGAGATCGCGAGCGCGGGCAGCGCGACGCAGATCAGGGCCGTGTGGACGGGTTGCGGCCCGGGAGTCCGGGGAGCGGGCGCGGCGCGCTGCCGTGCGGGG
>NZ_NHSG01000239.1:0-6480 GCF_020024005.1 Streptomyces purpurogeneiscleroticus | reverse complement strand
GGAAGCGGCGCGAGGAGGGGCGGTACGGGGAGGGGTCGGTCGGCGGTCCCGGTACGGCCGCGTGCAACGGGTTGAGCTGCACGAAGTCCGCGCCGAGCGTCCGCCCGGACCAGTCGGCCAGCCGGGCCAGGTCGCCGAGGTCGCCCATGCCCCAGGAGCGCTGGGAGAGCAGGGAGTAGAGCTGGACCATGAAGCCGTGGGCGCGGCCGGACGCCGGGGGCATCCGGTCGGGCGCGACGACGAGATGGGAGTGCGCGGAGCGGCCCTCGGGGGAGTAGGCGCGCAGGAGGTGCACGCCGGGCGGCAGCGGCGCCGCGCGCCCGCCGGGCACCAGGCCCCAGTCCAGCGTCCGCCCGTCCTCGGTGTCGACGCACAGCGTGGTGCCGCCGGGCAGCCCCGCCAGGTCCGGCGGGCGGCCCTCACGGGTGACGAGGGTGGGCGGGAGGAGGGCACGGGCCGGGCCGTACTCGTACGCGTCCAGTGCGTCGCGGACGGCCTGCGGCGTGGAGGCGTCGACCCCCAGTGCGGCGAGCACGGCTACGACCGTGCCCTCGGGTACGTGGACGGTGCGGCCCGGCGCGGGCTCGTAGGACGTGGTGACGCCGTGCAGCCGGGCGAGCCGCGCTCGGCCCATCAGACCTCCATGGGCTCCGTGCCGTAGCCGGCGGCGGGCTCACTGGTGAGCGGCAGCCCGGCGGCGATGGGGGTCTCGCTGGTGAGGGGGGTGGTGTCGGCGAGCGGGGGCTCGCTGGTCAGGGGTGGCTCGGAGAACATGAACGAGCCGGATCCGTCCAAGCCGCAGTCCGGGTCGGAGACCCCTGCCAGCAGATCCGGCTCGGTCGGTTTGGAGAGGGCGTCGAGAAGAAGCTGAGCGGACGGAGCCACGAGGGCCTCCCGTTCGTCGAGAGTAGGACACGAGGGCCTTACCCAATCCATGCCGTCGCAGACGTATCCGGTCGCTAAACGTGCGCCACCTCACACCCTCGCCCTGACGGGCGATTTCGCGGTGCGAGCCGGTCACCCACGCAGGAGATACCGACTAATCGGACATCATAGCGAAACTCCTGCGGCATTTCCCGGCGACCGGTGCCCCCGCGTGTCCCGCCCGCCACACAGGGCAAAGGGGGGCACTTCGGTAACCGTCGTTGACACCTCGACCCCCGAGTGGTGGGCTCACAGCCAATGGCGGCCGCTCCGCCGACCGACCAATACGGAGCGGCCCGGCCAGAGGCCGCAGACCGACGGGGACGAGGAGGGGCCGTGCGATTCCGGGGCGCCGGCGCCAGTAAACGGAACGGTGCCGGGTCCGGCGCCAGGGTGGCAGGCACGACGGCACTGGCCGCCGCCGTCATAGGGGGACTCTTCGGCGGCGTACCGGCCGCCCAGGCCGCGCCCGACGAACCGGCCGTCGGCGCGCCCGACCAGGCCGCCGACGCGGGCGGGACGCCCGCCGTCTGGCCGCGCCCCCAGTCGCTGCGCTCGCTCGGTACCGCCGTGCCCCTGGGCACCGCCGTCACCGTCGTCTCCGACGGGGACACCGACCCGTACGCCATGGAAGCGCTCCTCAAACTGCTGCGCGGCGCCGGGGTCCGCACGGTCCACGAGGCGGAGCCCGGTGCGCCGCTGCCCTCCGACGGGCCGCTGATCCGCGTCGGCGGGCGGCAGGCGGCCGACGCGCTGCGTGCCCTGCACGCCCCGGCCCGCGGCACGGACCTGCCCTCCGGCGGCTACCGCCTCGCCACCGGCCAGGTCGCGGGCCGCGCCACGGTCGCCATGGAGGGCGCGGGGCCCGACGGCCTCTTCCACGCCGTGCAGACCCTGCGGCAGCTCATCACGCGGGACGAGGACGGCGCGCGCCGGATCTCCTCCGTCGCCGTGCGCGACTGGCCGGGCACCGCGGTCCGCGGCACGACCGAGGGGTTCTTCGGCGCCCCCTGGTCCCAGGCCGAGCGCCTCGCCCAGCTCGACTTCATGGGCCGTACGAAGCAGAACCGCTTCCTCTACGCGGCCGGCGACGACCCCTACCGCCAGGCCCGCTGGCGCGAGCCGTACCCGGCGGACCGGCGCGCCCACTTCCGCGAGCTGGCCGAGCGGGCCCGCGCCAACCACGTCACGCTCGGCTGGGCCCTCTCCCCCGGTCAGTCCCTGTGCATGTCCTCCGAGGAGGACATGCGGGCCCTCAAGCGCAAGGTCGACGCCATGTGGGCGCTGGGCGTGCGCAGCTTCCAGCTCCAGTTCCAGGACGTCAGCTACAGCGAGTGGCACTGCGACGCCGACCGGGACGCCTTCGGCAGCGGACCGGAGGCGGCGGCGCGCGCCCAGGCGAAGGTCGCCGGCGCGCTCGCGGCCCACCTCGCCGACCGCCACCCCGGCTCGGCGCCGCTGTCGCTGATGCCGACCGAGTACTACCAGGACGGCTCGACGGCGTACCGCGAGGCGCTGGCGGCCGCGCTCCCGGACCGGGTGGACGTGGCCTGGACCGGCGTCGGCGTCGTGCCGCGCACCATCACCGGCGGCGAACTGGCCAAGGCCCGCGAGGTGTTCGGGCACCGCCTGATCACGATGGACAACTACCCGGTCAACGACTACGCGCAGGACCGGATCTTCCTCGGCCCGTACACCGGGCGCGAGCCCGCCGTCGCCACCGGCTCCGCCGCCCTCCTGGCCAACGCCATGGAACAGCCCACGGCCTCCCGCATCCCCCTCTTCACCGCCGCCGACTACGCCTGGAACCCGCGCGAGTACCGCCCCCAGGAGTCCTGGGAGGCGGCCCTCGACGACCTGGCGGCGGAACAGGCGGACCAAGCGGACCAGGAGGACCGGGCGGGCGGCGGGGCCGGCACGGCCGCCTCGGACGCGGACCGGGACCGCCTGGCCCGCATCCGCGCCGCGCTGCACGCCCTCGCCGGCAACGACGCCTCCTCCGTCCTGCACACCGGCGAATCGGGCTACCTGCGCCCCCTCATCGACCGCTTCTGGAAAACCCGCGCCGCCGCGATCGACAGCGGCGACCCGGCCCGCGACAAGGAGTACGCCAAGGCCGCGGCCGCCCTCCGCGCGGCGTTCACCACGATGAGCGAGACGCCGGAGCGGCTGACCGGCAGCCTGGCCACCGAGGTACGCCCCTGGTCCACGCAGCTCGCGCGGTACGGGCGGGCCGGCGTGCAGGCCATCGACATGCTGCGCGCCCAGGCACGCGGCGACGGCGCGGCCGCGTGGCGGGCCCAGCGCGCGGCGGAGGACCTCCGCGCGGACATCGGCAAGCGGTCGGCGACGGTCGGCAAGGGCGTGCTCGGCCCGTTCCTGGACCGGGCGCTGCGCGAGTCCGACGCCTGGACGGGCGCCGCCTCCGACGCCCCGGAGCCGCACGAGGCCGCCCATGCGACGTCCCTGACGGTGCCCTTCGCGCGCCCCCGCTCGCTCACCGCGGTCACCGCGCTCACCGACCCCTCCCGGGAGGCCGCGCGCGCCTCGGTGGAGGCCCGCGTCCCGGGCAAGGGCTGGCAGCGCCTCGGCCGCCTCGCCGCCTCCGGCTGGACCCAGACCGCGGCCCACGGCCTGCGCGCCGACGCGGTCCGGCTCCGCTGGGGCCACGACGACCCGGCGCCCTCGGTGACGTCCCTCACCCCCTGGTTCGACGACACGGCACCGGCCGGCCTGGAGCTCTCCCGCGAGGAGGCGGACGCCGAGCCGGGCGGCACGGTCGACGTCGACGTACGCCTCTTCTCGCGGCGCCCCGCCGACGTCCCCGGCCGGCTCCGTGTCCAGGCCCCCAAGGGCTTCGCCGTGCACGCCCCCGACCGCCTCACCGCGCCGCGCGGCGGCACCGCGACCGCCCGCGTCCGGCTCACCGTCCCGAAGACCGCGGGCTCCGCCACGTACAGAATCCCGGTCACTTTCGGTGACGAGCGGCGGACCCTGACCGTCCGTACCTTTCCGCCCACCGGTGGCAAGGACCTGGCCCGCGGCGCGGCGGCGGTCTCCTCGGGCGACGAGACCGCCGACTTCCCGGCAGCGGCGGCCACGGACGGCGACCCGAAGACCCGCTGGTCGTCCCCGGCGGAGGACAACGCCTGGCTCCAGTTCGCGCTGGACCGGCCGGTCCGGCTCGGGCGGGTGGTCCTGCACTGGCAGGACGCGTATGCCGCGCGCTATCGCGTACAGGTGTCCCGTGACGGCCGCACGTGGCGCACGGCGGCGACGGTCCGGGACGGGAAGGGGGGCCGCGAGTCGGTCCGGATGGACGCGAAGGACGTCCGCTACGTCCGGGTACAGGGCGAAAAGCGCGCGACCCGGTACGGGTACTCGCTGTGGGGCGTGGAGGCGTACGCGGTGTACGACCGCGACCAGTCGCCGTAGGGCTGCGGCCCGGTGGCCCGGGCCACCCGGCAGACGGCCGAAGCCCTACGGCGGCAGCCCGGTCGCGTCCCGGGAACGCGAATGGCCCGTATCTACGCGGAAACCGCGTCGATACGAGCCATGGCGTCATCCGCACCGTACGGCTGCAAATATGGCAGCCAGCGCGGATCCCTATGCCCTGTGCCGATGATCCGCCAGGCGAGGCCCGACGGCGGCGCGGGCTGATGCCGCAGCCGCCAGCCGATCTCTGCGACGTGCCGGTCGGCCTTCACGTGATTGCACCGGCGACACGCGGCGACCACGTTTTCCCAGGTGTGCTGCCCGCCACGGCTGCGCGGGATCACGTGGTCGACGCTGGTTGCGACGCCACCGCAGTACATGCACCGGCCGCCGTCGCGCGCGAAGAGCGCACGGCGGGTCAGGGGGACGGGGCCGCGAAAGGGCACCCGGACGAAACGCTTGAGACGGACCACACTGGGCGCGGGCATCGCGCGGGTCGCACTGTGCATCAGGGCGCCGGAATCCTCGAGGCTGACGGCCTTCTCATTGAGGACGAGGATGAGCGCGCGGCGGAGCGGTACGACGCCGAGCGGCTCGTACGACGCGTTGAGGACCAGGACATGCGGCACGGGTGCCTCCTTGTACGCCGGCGGCGCGTGGCTCGCGCCGGGACGATCTCCCCACAGTGTCCCCCGGTGCCTGGTCGGAGCGCCACCATGACCAGGTAACGGGTCGGAGGTGTTTTCGACCACACTTCTTTACTGCCCAGCATTTCGGCCCGCGCTACTCGAACAGCGGCACGGACTGCCCGCGTTGCCCCGTTAGTGTGGTTGGTCTGCCCGACGTGCGGTACGTACCGCCCGGGTCTGCTGTCCCACACGGAAGGTCCTAGCTGTGTACTGGTCCGCTTCTCCGGTAGCCGCCGCGGCACCGGACCCGTCCTCCATATCCGAGGCCACGGAGAAGGCCACCGACGCCGCCGGCTGGGTGCAGGCGAACTGGCAGAGCTGGCTCAACGCCGGTCTGCGCATCATCCTGATCGTCGTCATCGCGGTGGTCCTGCGGTGGCTCGTGCGCCGCGCGATCACCAAGTTCGTCGAGCGGATGAACCGCTCCACGGTGGCCGCGCGCAACGGCGCGCTCGGCGGTCTGCTCGTGAACGCCGAGCGCCGCCGCCAGCGCTCCGAGGCCATCGGTTCGGTGCTGCGCAGCGTCGCGTCCTTCGTGATTCTCGGCACAGCGGCGCTGACGGTGCTCGCCGTACTGAACATCAACCTCGCCCCGCTGCTCGCGAGCGCCGGTGTGGCCGGCGTCGCCATCGGCTTCGGTGCCCGCAACCTCGTCACGGACTTCCTCTCCGGCGTTTTCATGATCCTGGAGGATCAGTACGGCGTAGGCGACTCCATCGACGCGGGCGTCGCCTCCGGCGAGGTCATCGAGGTCGGGCTGCGGGTCACGAAGCTGCGCGGCGCGGACGGCGAGATCTGGTACGTCCGCAACGGCGAGGTCAAGCGCATCGGCAACCTCAGCCAGGGCTGGGCCACGGCCACTGTCGACGTCCAGCTGCGCGCGAGCGAGGACCTGGACCGCGTCCGCGAGGTGATCACTCGGGCGGGCGAGGACATGGCCAAGTCCGAGCCGTGGAACGAGCGCCTGTGGGAGCCGGTCGAGGTGCTCGGCCTCAGCGAGATCTTCCTCGAATCGATGACGATCACGGTCTCCGCCAAGACGATGCCGGGCAAGTCCTTCGCCGTCGAACGCGAGCTCCGCTGGCGCATCAAGAAGGCCCTGGACGCGGCGGGCATCCGCATTGTCGGCAACGAGCCGCTCCCCGGGGAGAACGCCGAAGCCGCCGACCCGACGGCCGCCGTCGCCGCGCCGTCCGCCTTCGCGAACCCCCTCTCCCCCCAGTCGGTGGCCAGCAACCCGGTCACGCCCCCGCCGAACATGAGCAAGTAACTCCACTCACTCCGCGCACGGACACCGTTGGCCCGCTCCCCCGCCTCGCCGGGGGAGCGGGCCGATTGCGTGCCACCCATTGACGGCCCACGAGCGGGGACTTACTTTCCTGGCAGTTGTTGGTAGGAAAGTTTCCTACCAACAACAAACCAGCGGTGTGGG
>NZ_NHSG01000238.1:0-16451 GCF_020024005.1 Streptomyces purpurogeneiscleroticus | reverse complement strand
TGTGGGGCGGGGCCGTCGCGATCCTGTTGGTCGCCGGCGGGCTCGGGGCCTGGGCCGCGGGCAGTTGGTCGTTCGCGGGTGACCGGGACCGGTACTGCTGGGGTGCCTGGGAGACGGGGAGCGGGCCCGAGTTCCTGGCGGACTCGGCGGTCGAGGACGGCGGCAGCCGGACGGCCCATGAGGCCGTGCCCACGCCGGAGCGGCCGCGTGGCAGCTGTACCGTCGCCCTCCGCTCCGAAGGCGGGTCGGGGACCCGGAAGACCGAGGTCACGGTCACGTACGGGCCGGCTCCCCGGGACGCCGCCCGGCGGATGGAGTGGATCCTCACGTACCTCGGTGACCGTTCCGTTCCGCTGCCCGACGGGCTCCCCGGAGCCACCGACGGCGACCACGCGCTCCTCGTCCTGCCGAAGCGGTGCGACACCCGGGACGGCCGGCCGACGGCGGTCACGCTCGACTCCGACGCCCGACTGGCCTGGCACGGCGGAACGTCGCGGACCAGCGCGGGTATCGGCGGTGCCCGTTCGGCCGCCGGACTGGTCGTGGCGGCGGCAAACCGCGGGATGAAGGCGGCGGGTTGCGCGCCCGCGCGCGATCTGCGCATCACGTCGCCCGTGCTCACGCTGCCCGAGGGCGACGAGACCGTCTTCACGCGCGCCTGCCGCGTCCGGGGAATGGAATTCGACGACGACGCGACGCAGGGCATGAGGTACCAGGTCGGGGCCGTCACCCGGGGCCTCCAGTCCTGCTCGGTCAGGACCCTGGGCCGCGACGGCGGCTCCGTCCTCGATGCCCTGATGGTCGCCCAGCCACGGCTGAACGCGCTGTTCGACGGCGCGGTGGGCGACGCGGCCCCGGCGCGCGGCTGGCGCGGCACGGGCGTCCTCACCGACTCCCACCAGGTCCTGAGGGCCGACTGCGCGGGCCGGTCCACGACCTTCCTGCTCCGCGCCCCGTCCTCCGACAAGGCCGCGGCCACACCGTACTTCGCGGCCTTCGCCAACGCCGTGACCCAGCGCCTGGGATGCGCACCCGTCGCACCCGCCACCGACGCCGCACCTGGGGGAACCGGCCGATGACCGCGGACAGGAACGAGCAGACCGGGAAAGGTACTTCGGACAACGGCGCTGACGTCCGTAGCGGCGTACTCGGTACCGGGCCCTTCGTCCCCCGTACGCCCTGGTGGCACCGGTGGCACTGGCGTCGGCTGATGCGCGGCCGGCTGCGGCCCGCGCTCGCCGCCGGGCTCGCCGGGGTACTGCTCGGCGGTACGGCCGTGGCCTGGCAGACGGACGCCGGCCCGTTCGCGGGCGCGCGACGGGCGTGCTGGTCCGCGCTCGACAGCGCGGACGTGGCGGCACTGTTCGGCGGCAGCGAGGACATCGGCAGCGAGAGCGTCGGCAGCGAGGACGTCGGCAGTGAGGACATCGACAGCGTCGACACGCCCCTCGACAGCGACCCGATCGGGTCCGAGGGCCCGTCCGGCCAGTGCGTCCTGCGATCGTCCAGCGGCAACCGGGTCACTGTGCAGGTCCACAAGCTCGATACCCGCTTCGGGGGTGCGGGCGGCCAGTGGGCGGACGAGTTCCTGTCCGCCCGCCTGACCCCCTTGGGCGGCGGTCTGCTGGGCATGGCGTCGGACACCCGCGCCTGGCTGGCCGTGCCGGACGGCTGTGCCGGCAGGTCGCGCACCGGCGACGGGCCGCTGGTGATCGACGTGGCGACGGGCTGGACCGTGTACGACGACGTGGTCGACGGTACGGAGCGCGACCGGCTCGCCCGTACGGTGGTCAAGCTCGTCAACCACTACATGGCGGGGCAGGGCTGCGAGGGAACCCTCGCCGACCCGGTGCCCCGGCTCCCGCGGCCGACCCGCTTCCTCGACGAACAGCCCGACGCCTTCTGCGGCATCAAGGGCCTGCGGACGTCCGGGAAGGAGTGGACCGCCGCGTACCGCCCGATGGTGACGCGGGGCCCGGGCCCCGTCCGTACCTGTGACCGCGACGTCTCCTTCGACCACCCCGCGCTGCGGCTGATGACCATCGAGGACCCCCGCCTCGCCGTCCTCTACCACCGGCAGGCGCTGCAGGACGGCCGCCGGATCGAATCCGCCGACCCGGAAGACGGCCACGGCTTCTACCACCCCGGCTTTGCCCTCTTCCAGGCCGACTGCCAGACCGGCGAGGTCACCTTCCTGGCCCGCGCCGACGACGCGTCCCACGCCTACATCATCCGCGACCTCTTCCCCCGCTACGTGACCAAGGAAGCAGCCCGCCTCGGCTGCGGCCCGCTGCACATCACACTGCCGCCCGATCCGGCTCGGTGACCGGCGGTCGCGCGAGCGGGATGGTTACGCGAGCGGGATGGTTACGCGACCCGGATCGTTACGCGAACCGCGTGAAAGCCGCCGCGCCATCCGGAGCGGACCGCCCCCGGCGGTTACTCATCCGGAATGCAGACATTCCTGCCCTGGCCGGACTTCGCGGCCTCCGCCGCGGTCCTCGACCCGCGCCGGCTCGGCAAGCAGCGAGTGGAGGCGCTGCAGGTCCTGCGGGGACTCACCGTCCCCGGCTACGGCTGGCGCCACCACCCGGCGGTCCGCATGTGGGCGGGGTACGAGGAGGCCCTCGTCCGGTACGGCCTGGAGATCTGCGACGTATGGACCGCGTCCGGCCGCCAGGACACCTGCGCCCTGACGCTCACCCAGGACTACACCGCCCGCTTCCCCGGCTCCCCGCCACGCGACTACGCCACCCTGGCCGCCTCCCACGATCTCCCCAACTGGCTGGGCGACCCCGACTTCCACCGGAGCCACCGGTCCGCCCTCCTCACCAAGGCCCCGGACCACTACCGCCCGTACTTCCCGGACACCCCCGCCGGCCTGCCCTACGTATGGCCATCCTCCGACCGCGCCGTGCAGCGATAGGTCCTGGACACTTCACAGTGTCTGGTCCACCTCGGCTGGTCCATCTCCGCTATTCCGGCTCGGCTATTCCACCTCGATTCCGTACTCCTCGACCAGATCGACCAGGCCACCCGGATAGCCCTTTCCGCCGGTCACGAAGGTCCAGTCGCCATTGGCCCGTCTCCGGAACGAGCCCAGGACGAGAGCGGTCTCACCGGGGCGGCCGTCGGAGACGTCCAGTTCGTCGATCGCTGTGCCTGAGGGGACCGACAGACGGATCCGGGCGTCCGAGAAGCCGGACAGGTCCGCTTCGGGATTGACCTCGGGATCGATGGCGGCGACCAGGACGAGCCGGTCCGCCTGCGGGGGAAGCTGCTCGAAACGCACCCACACAGCGGCTTTGTCCGGACCGACGGCAGGCATCATCCGGACACTGCCGTCGGCGGTACGCGGATTGTTGTAGAAGACGAACTGGTCCTCGCTGAGGATGCGGTTCCCCTGACAGACGAGCGCGCACACGTCCAGGGCCACGGCTCCGGACCACGTCAGACCCAGCACGCTGGTCTCGTCCAGATCGGCGTCCGGGCCAGCGGCCGGGTTGATGTCCGGGGCGGCGTACAGGTCGGTGTCCGGGCCGGTGCCCGAGGCGGTGTACAGGTCGATGTCCGGCGCGGCGCCGGGGCCGGCGTCCGGGCCGGCACCGAGGCCCGCGGCGGCAGTGCCTTCCTGCCGTTCAGGGGCAGGGGCAGGGGCAGGGGCAGGGACGGCTCCGAGGCGCCCGTTCAGACCGTGGCGGCGCAGGAGATCGACCAGTTGGGTGCCGGTGATGAGGGTCAGCGGCTTGCCGTTGGCGAAGGCGTGCGAACCGGGCCCGAAGGCGGAGGTGGTGATCAGTACGCCCTTGTTCGCGCCGACGCCCTGGACCGTGCCGTACAGATCGCGCACCGCGCTCGGCGGCACGGTGTTGCGATACCGCTTCACCTGCACGACGATCTTGCCGCCGCGGATCGGGTCGGGGTCCAGCGCGTCCACGTCCACACCCCCGTCACCCGACCGCTCCGTGGTGACCGCCTGCATCCCCATGGCCCGGAACAGATCCGCCACGAGCTCTTCGAACTCCAGCGGGTCCATCTCGTACAGATCTGGCTCCTCGCCGTCTCCGTCTCCGTCTCCGTGGGAGACCACACTGCCTCCGACCTCGCCGGGCAGCCGGCCGGGGCGCACCTGGGCGCGCCGCTCCGGGCGGTCCGACAGCCGGCCGCGGAGTCCGCCCACCAGGCAGTCGGGAGCGCTCACCTGCGTCAGGTTCAGTCTGGCGAAGTCGGCGCGCGGGACCGTCACCGTGGCCAGGAAGACCTGCGCCCGATGACCGGTGGCCGGGTCGGTGTCGTCCACGAATCCGTTCAGGACGACCGAGTCCAGCACGCCGAACCGGTCGGCGGCGAAGAGGTCGTGCAGCGCCAGGAGCACGCACTGTGCCAGCACGTCGCGGTACAAGGTCCGGCGTTCGATGGCCGGCCGCTGGACCTCCTTGTCCCGGTCGGTGCCGGGCATGTACCTCACCAGCGATACCTCGGGGACGACCGCGTAACCGGGCAGTTCCCAGTTCAGGACGAGCTGGCGGGCGGCGGAGTCGAACGAGGCGGATACCTGACGGGGAAGGTCCTGCGGCCAGCCCTGCGAGGCGTAGAGCGCGGCGGTGAAGTACTCCACCACCGATTCCGGCTCACCCCGCTGAAGTGCGGCGGTCAGCCTCTCGACCGCGGCGTTGTGCCGGCGGATCGTCGCCAGCTGTTCGTCCGCCCACTGCTGGTACTGCTGGTGATACAGCGCAAGCTGGTGCTGCCGCTGAGCTTCGGCTGCCTGCGCCGCCCGCCAGTCGTGCTCATACCGAGCGCGTGCCTGCTCCTGCGCCTGACGGTTCGCCCCGAACCCCCATCCGCCCTGCGAGGCGGGCTGGTAGGCGTTCGGGTCCGGCATGGGTACGGGCACCCCGAGCCGGCCCGGAGCAAACGGCTCCACCTGCTCGGGACGGGCCAGCGAGGCAGGCGTGAACGCCGGGGCGTCGCACCCCGCCCTCAGCAGGTTTTTCAGTACTTCGACCCGCGCGTCCAGCTCCTCGGTACGCTGCCGCGCATCGGCCTCCCGCCGCTGCCGGTAAGCCGCCTGTTGTTCCCGCTGACTGCGTGCGGCCGCCCGCTCCGCTGCACGCTGCCGGCGCTCCTGCTCCCGCTGCTGCTGCACCCGGGCGCGTTGCTGGGCCTCCTCTCGACGCCGCTGCTGACGCTGGATCTCCGCCCAAGTACCGATCAGTCCGGTGGCACGACGGCTCATATGCCCCCTGGCCTCTCCGAGCCCCCCACAGGCTCCCCCGCGACGCGGTGCAGACCGCAACCTCGTCCCCGTTTGTCACAACCAACCCACTATGCGCGAAAGTTGATGCGACATACATACTGCACAGTCCGCGTGGGATCCACTGGAGCTGCATCACTCCCCTCGAAAAGCCACAACGCTCGGCGGCAAAGGAGCGCAAGAGGGGGCGCGCGAGACAGCGCAAAGCCCCGCTGCCGCCGAACGACGACAAAGGACCGGCCCCAGTGCTACCCAGTGCTACTGAGCCCGGCCCTTCACACTTGGCACTCACACAGACCAGCGGTGTGATCACGCTGCTCACTACGAAGTGCCCCCGGCAGGATTCGAACCTGCGCACACGGCTCCGGATGGCACGATCACATGGGCAGTGAATGCCGTCTTGACCTGCGGCGATGCGCCACGAGCGTCGATCACTCCTCAAAACCACACGCTGCCCACACGATTGCCGCTGCGCAGATGCACTGAGGGCGCCGCTTCGTGAGATTCGCCAGGAGCCTTGCGGCGCGCAGAGGAGCGCGGCGCCGCTTGAGGTCTCAGGCAGGTGCGCGCAGATGCCCCGGCGTACGACTTGCGGCGCGCATTGGCTTGTTTACGACTCTATCGATTCCAGGGGCGCTCGGTCACTCTTGGCGCGAGTGGTGCGTTCTTCAACTGGCTGAGTGTGATGTGCATCCTGGGGGTGGCCGGTGTCCTACGTTCCGATTCTTAAGGGCAAGATGGGCGAGTTTCTGGCGCTGAAGCACGCGTCAGTGGAGGTTCAGTCCCAGATTCGCCCTGTCATGGAGATCGTGCCAGGTGTCGATGGGCGAGATCCCCTGGCGACCTTCTGCAAGCAAGCCGCAGATTGCGTCCCGAAAGGCATGGTTCTAACGGTCGACTGCGGCACCTTGCCGGCGATGAGCGTCCTCCACACGGATAGCAGAGGGTCGATGGCGCGAGTCGGTGAGGCGCTGAGCCAGCAGCAGGTCGCGATGTGCCCGGTGTTCAGGGTCACCGACACCGACGAGGTGCTCACTGAAGTCGCCACCGCCATGGCCTGGCATGAGCAAGGCGGTTGCCTGCGCGTCTCTTCGTCAGATGCCCTGCGCGACATCTCGGACAGTGAACGGCTCCAGCAGCTGCTCGCAGCGCTCCCCGCAGGCCCGGAAGAGATCGATCTAGTCATTGATGCGGGGTCAGTGCAATCCGAAGGTAGAAGGCGCGCGCTGGCGACAGATGTCACCGAAGCGCTGAGGCAACTGGCACGCTGGCCTTGGAGACGAATATGTGTCGCCGCCGGCGCATTCCCGGTCAACCTAACGGGTTTTCCGCGAGGTCAAGCCACAGCGGTCAAACGAGAGGACGCTCTCCTTTGGGAGCAAGTAGCTGACGGCTGGAGTGGCTCTGCGCTGGACTTCGGGGACTTTGGCGTCACGCACCCGAGGGCTCCGCAGCAGAGTCGTGGGGCTCCCCATCCGAATCTGCGCTACACCGTCGAATCCGACTGGCAGGTCTTCGTGTATGCGAAAGTCCGTCCAGGGAATGACGACTTCTTTGTCCTCAGCAGTGACCTGGTCGACTCCCCTTACTGGCCGTCTACTGGCGCTGACACATCCTGGGGGGACGCGCGTGTGCTGGAATGCGCGCAGAGGAAACGGCCGAAAGCAGGGGGCGGCACGGAGTGGCGAGCTTGGGCGACGTCTCATCACATGGCTGTCGTAACGTCTCGCTTAGCGACTCTGGGGTGCCCCTGACCGTCTGGCCCTGAGGCTGGCCCCGTCCTGTTCAATGGCCGTGCAGGTCGACTGCCTGCCATCGGCGCCTTCCTGGTATTGGGGTCTCACCCGAAGCGGTGAGACCCCTCTCCTCTAGGAAGTTGACACGCCGATTGACTAGCAGGAATCAACGCAGTGCTCATGTTCCCCCTACGGGGCCAGAGAGCGCAGGTGCGAGCGAGCAGCGGTCATGTAGGCGCTTCGGCATTGCACCACTTTCCGCCACGACTCCTTCCGTTCTTCGCTGGTCGTCGTACGACTTACCCCGCGCAACGCCTCTACGAGAACGTCAGCTGCCGCGCTGACATCGGCGTTTGTGACCAGATGAACGTCAGTAAGGGCACGTCTTACGGATAGTGAGTTGGCGTCGAGAGCCACCGCAACCGAGGTAGGTTCCTGGTCGCGTTCTTCGGATGCATCCTGTACGCCGTGATGAGGCTGGCCGAAGCAGTCGGACTCCGGCTGGCTGATCGCGCCTTCCCGGAACAAGGGTGGGGAACGCTCACCCTCCACGAGACGCGTCCGATCTCAGGCAAGAGCGGGACGGACTCGGGCGGGCGCCACGACAAGAGAGGGCTGAAGTCACGGGAAGCGGGAAAAGACCGACCAGCGCCCATCCCGCCCGTCTTGGTGGCCATGCTTCGCGCGCACGTGGGGGGGAGTTCGGTACGGCGAAGGACGGTCGGCTCTTTCCCAACGAGCGAGGGGACCTGCTCGGCTCATCCAGCTACTGGCGTGTGTGGCAGGAAGTCCGGCCACTGGCCCTTCCGCCCGACAAGGTTGCCTCTCCGCTGGGGCATCGTCCGTATGACCTGCGAAGCACCTGTATCACGAACTGGCTCCGTGCGGGCCTTCGCGTGGCCGAGGTCGCCCGGCGGGCCGGGAACACATCGGAGGTGATCCACCGGCGCTATGCGGCTGTATCGACGACAGTGAGGCGGAGAACAATAAGAAGATCGAGAAGGTGATGGGCTGGCGACTGGGTGAGCTTTGGCTATCAATCACCAGGGGATTCAAAAAGCAGATTACGTATTGCGGCTCGTACCTCCTGCTGCTGTGTATCAGTGAGGTATTGGAGGTTCGCCGCGATGCTGGCGACCTGCAGTTTCAGCCTCTCGGTGGCCTTTTCCTGGTGTGGGCGGGCCAACTCCACAACCTCTGCTTGAACCTTTGAGATGGACTGTAGGAATCCTTCGGTCGGTAACCAGAGGATTTCTGGACCCGGAGGGTCATCCCACCACTTGGGGTTGAGGTGGCGGCGCAGCAGTCTTGTGCGCCACTCAAGCGGCCTGTGGTCCCGCTTGCTGGCGTTGCAGGATCGGGGCAGGCCGGGACGAGGTTCGTGAAGTCGTCAGCTCCGCCCCACTCCAGTGGCTCGACGTGGTCGACCTCTTCCGCCTTTATGCCCCCGCTGCCGCAGTAACTGCAGTAGCCACCGTTGGCGGAGAGTGCGACCTGGCGGACCCAGGCCGGCAGTCGTCTACGAGCGGCGCGTTTCAGGAACAGCACTTGGTCATGGTGGCTCGCCCACAGCGGTGGACGCAGGCATTCAGGCATCGGGGTGCGAGCTCACACGCCCCTCACACGTGATCAGTGCGCAACAGTGACAAAGGCCCGGACCCAGTGAGACTGGGTCCGGGCCTTTGTTCGTGGCACTTGGGCTGGTCAGCGGGGTGATCACGCTGGTCCAGGCGAAGTGCCCCCGGCAGGATTCGAACCTGCGCACACGGCTCCGGAGGGCATGCCGTGAGCGTTCGGAAGACCGCCTTTGACCTGCTCCTTCTCTGCAGCGGCCCAGGGCCTGAGGCCACCTCTATCGCGTACCGTGCGCGGCGGCTTTGGACAGCCTCCCGAGCTTGCGTCCGGGAGGCTTCTGCAGGGGTTAGCGCCTAGGCCACCGCGATTCCGTGCTGCTCGACCAGGCCACCTGTATAGCCTTTGCCTCCGCTCACGAAGTTCCAGTCGCCATTCGCCCGTATCCGGAAGACCCCAGAACCAGAGCGCTCTCAGCGGGACAGCCGTCGGAGACGTCCAGTTCACCGATTGCTGTACCAGAGGGGTTCGACAGGCGGATCCGGGCATCTGAGAAGCCTGACAGGTCTGTCGGGATCGGTCTAAAGCCCATCTCCCAGCAGGGAGGTACGGCTACGGGCAGAGGCGACGTGGTTGATCGCCCCGTTGCCAGTACCAAGTGCTCCAATAGTGCATGCGACGTTCTCTAACGGCGCCCACTGACTAGCGCCTTCGACACGAGCCCAGGCCCTCCAGCCCGCGGGAGGCAGGAGGTTCGATAGTTTGGACAGAGTCTGCTCTGGGGGTTGGCAACAAGCTGGCTGACGAGACCAGTTAGCCGGCTTGCCCGTGGGTGCCCCCTCGCCGGTGGACCTATCACGGCTTCCCTGGTGAGGTCCCGGAGAGCTAACGCCTCAAAGGGGCGCCTATGCAGTTGGGCGGGGGTAGGGCGTGCGGGGTGAGTGCGCTGGGCGCGGGATGGGTTGTAGAAGTGCCGCCGTGCCGGACATTCGGGGACTGAGGGGAGTTCGGTTTGACGGAGATAGAGATGCCTCCCGGTTGGGTGGAGATTCGGCTGGCCGACGTTCTGCGCAGCCCGCTGGTCAGCGGTCGGTCGAAGAAGAAGAGCGGAGCCAACGGGCGGTGGGCGGTGCTGCGCCCAACGGCACTGTCCATAGCGGGGGTGGACTGCAGAGACGCCGACGAGTCTGTAGGGGGGGCTGGAGGAGAGGCTCCGGTCCTTGCCTGTGAGGGCGACTTTCTCATCTGCCGTAGCGCAGGGACTCTGGACCGGCTCGGTCGCGGGGCGCTGGTCGGGGGCGGGTTCGCGCCAGTGGCCCTTCCGAGCAGCATGATGCGGGTACAAGTGCGTCCCGACATCCTGCACCCCGAGTACCTGACGCACCTGTGGCAGTCCTCGCAGGTGCGTGGACAGCTGGAGGCAGCTGCGGGCGGCGGCCGCATACGCTCGCTGGCCATGCGCGCACTGCAAGAAGTCAGACTGTCCTTGCCGCCGCTGGCGGAGCAGCATCGCATCCTCGGCACACTGCGGGAACGGCTCCGAGGCCTGGATCGTGGTGGTGAGGCTCTGCGTCGCGCGGCCGCAGGAGTGACACTGCTGCAGGAAGCTGCCCGTGGCGCCTTGGCACCGTGCGGTGCTCTCCTTGGGAGTCTTCCCCCTGGTTGGTCATGGGGGCGGCTCGGTGACGTCATCAAGGCGATCGAGGCGGGCCGAGCGCTGGAGTACAACGGGCGGCCTGCGCGGGTCGACGAGTGGGGAGTGATCAAGACCAGCGCCATGACACGGGGCGTCTTCCTTGAGACGGAGAACAAGGCTGTCCGGCCCGGAACACGCGTCGATGAGCGCCATGAGATTAGAGTCGGCGATATCTTGCTGTGCCGCGCCAACTCTCCTGAACACGTCGGGGCTGCGGTGCAAGTCGCAGCATGCCGCCGACGTCTGCTGCTGAGCGACAAGAGCCTTCGGCTAGTTCCCAAGCCAGACGTCGATGGACGCTGGCTGGCGCAATTGCTTGCCACATCCTATATGCGCGTTCAGATTGAGCGAGAGAGCAATGGCGGCGTCGCGTCGATGCAAAGTATTTCTCAAGCCAGTCTGAGGAACATCCCGATTCCCATCCCACCTTCGGGCGAACAGAACCGACTGGGTCAGAGGTCTACTGCTTGGGCGCTGGGAGCGCAACGACTGCACTCGCATGTCCAGAGGGCCCAGAAGACATCGGAACAGTTGCGCCGAGCGCTCATTGATGCGGCCTGCACCGGGCTGCTGGTCGATGCTGCGGGGGTCGGTGCACCACAGCAAGAAGGCGCGCTGCCAAGGGGGCCGATTCACTGGTCTGGCGGCAGCATCGGACTGTCAGGGCACAGGTCCGCCCGACGGCCGACGGCCATGCCTCCTCGGGCCGGCTGGCACCCCATGACCACCATCGCCGCTGAGCAACTGGAGCTCGAGCTATGACCGATCCGCTTCCCTTCTCTCGTCACTTCGTCGAACCAGTGACGGCGCCGAACGGCAGGGCGGCGAGAGTGACCGACAAGCTTGCGGACTATTGCACCGTGCTGTGTGACCGGGGGTTGTCCACTACGGAGGCCGTCGAGCAGCTTACCTATCTGATTATGCTCAAGCTTGAGGCGGAACAACTGAGTCATCGGCGCACCTTGGTTAGGGAAAGCTGGCCGGCTCCCCCTGAGCGGTATCGGTGGGCTTCGCTGACGAAACGAGAAGGGGACGACCTCGTTGCGCACTTCAGCGAGGTTCTCTCCTACCGGTCGCGTTATGGAGCCGGAACAATGTTGGACGGTGTTTTCGTCGGAGCGCAGAATCGTGTTCACGACGCAGGGCTGCTGCGTCGCCTCGTATGCGACCTTTTCGAAGCGGTTGCATGGAGCTCGCTGGGCCCTGGTGTCCTGGGCGAGGCATACGATGCCCTCCTAGAGAGGGCGATGAACGAGGTAAGGAGCAGCGCAGGCCAGTTCTTCACGCCTCGTCCGCTCATCGACGCCATTGTTGAAGCGGTACAACCGGAGCTGAGCGACACCATCGTCGACCCGGCCTGCGGGACAGGTGGCTTCCTGATCGGCGCGCACGAATACCTCTCGCAACATGATCTGCTCCATGCAACACTTGAGGAACGGGTTCGCTACCCGACTAAGCAGATCTTTGGGCAAGAGCTTGTAACTCGATCGGCCCAGCTGGCGATGGCCAACCTGCTGCTGCACGGCATCGCGTCCGCTGGGCAGCCGGCTCTGATCGCTGTGGGCGACGCTCTCACTCAACCGCCCGAACGTCGCGCCTCGCTGGTCCTCGCGCACCCGCCCTTCGGTAGGCATGCCGCGGTTCCGAGCGGGCCCCACGCCACTGCCCGAGATGACGCGCCCGTGCGAGCAGACTTCGTGACCGGGTCGGCCGACAAGCAGGTCAACTTCCTGCAGCACGTTATGGCGTTGACGGCGACACCGGGGCGTGCCGCCGTTGTCGTACCGGACAGCGTCCTTTTCGCAGCGGGCGCAGCCGAGACCGTGCGACGGCACCTGCTCGACCAGTTCGACGTCCATACAGTACTCAGGTTGCCGGCTGGGATCTTCTACGGCTCCGGGGTCACCTCGGCTGTCATCTTCTTCGATCGACCTCCGCATCGCTTGGAGGACCGCCCCCGTACAACCAAGGTCTGGGTTTACGAACTGCGCTCGGATCGGCGGTTCGCGCCCGGCCATGACCCGCTTCGCCGCAGCGACCTGGACGATTTCGTCTCTGTCTATCGGCCGGGCCAATCGCGCACGGAGCGGGTGGAGACGGACTGCTTTCGATGCTTCGACGTGCAGGAGGTGCTGGGCCATCACCAGGCTCGTATGGACCTGACTTGGCCCGCGGAGCCGCCTGGAGTCGCCCCCCTTGCGCCGCCTGAGGAGGTGGCTCAGGAGGTGGCACACGATCTGCGGCTCGCTCTTGAGGAGTTCGAAGAGCTTGCCGCAGAGCTGCGAGGCGAAGCCGACTGAGCCGCATGCCGGTGTTTCAGCGAACTGTCCCGGCCCTCTGCCGACGATCTGGCAGGCGTGCACGTTGACGAACAGAACGTCATCGTCCCGTCTGCCAGACCATCTGTCACCGCGCACGAAGCGTAGGTGGCGTCATCAGGCTCAATCGCTTCCGGGGTGCTGAGCGGGATAGGGCTGGCGTCGGCCGGGGTATGACGGCCTTAGATCTTGGGGATGCCCAGATCAGCGAAGAGCTGTCGGGTGTCCGGATCCACTGAGTACAGCACGGTGCCGCGGATCGAGCGGGTCATGAGAACCCCGTACGCGTTGCGGATCCGCTCGCCCAATTCCTCGTCGGAGGCAATCCGGCTGGCTTTGCTGCGTACATGTTGGCGGTCCACAGTCCAGGACCCTTCGGACCAGGTGAGGTCAGGGCCCATGATGACGCCGCCCCATTCGTACTCGAGCCCTTGTGCCGTGTGGACACAGCCGATTTGTCCGAAGCCCCCCGGCTCGGTAGCCCAGAACCGGCGCTTCGGGACTCCGGGCGTTTGGTGGTTGTCGCCCGCGTTCCAAGGCCTTGACCAGCCCTCCTCCGGAGCTACGTCCGGTGCCGTGCCGGTGTCGTCGGTCCACCTCCAGCACAAACCGGCAGATATCCGGGTGCTCAATCCCGCGTCCAGCTTCGACTGCAGGAACCTCTCCATCCGCGCAGCGCTGTCGGTGTAGTACAGCTCGAACGGTTCCGCGTCCTCTCCCGCATCGTGGCTCCACTGCAGAGGGTCGCTGTGGAAGAGACGCTGAACCCACGTGTCATAAGTGGAACTGCCGACCGCGCGCAGCGCGCGATCGAGACGGACCGGTACGACCTCTGCCCTCAACTCCTGGATGGCATCAATGAGGCTGCTTTCGGACCAGATTTCCTCCGCGAACAGTCGCTGGTCGCCGTCGATGAAGAAGACGGGAACCTTGGCCCGCGTCACGATCACGGACACCGAGGACTCGCCGTCGCGACGCATGGAGAACGAGCCCGTCATCGGGCGTTCGGTGAGCCGGTGCGCTTCATCGCACAGCAACAGATCCAGCTGATCGGCGCCTACTTTGTCCGCTACCTGGTTCAGAGTCGTGAAGGCTTTGCCCTTGCCTCGGACGCCGCGTTTGAAGTTCTCCCGGGAGGCCACACCTCCGGACACAAAGCGCGCGTCGGCCCCCTCGTTGAGGGCTTCGCCCAGCAGTGTGAGTGCCACGAGGGACTTGCCGGTGCCCGCTCGGCCGCTGACGACATACACCTTCTTCGCGCCGGTTGACGGCTTCCGGATCTGGGCCATGACGCCGTCCACGGCTTCGCGCTGCTTCTCCAGGAGGCTGAATTTCGTGTAGCCGTTAACGATTGCTCCAACTTCTGATGTCAACAGTGAAGTGGAGCGACGCCCGTTCAAAAGCTCTTGCGCTGCTTCTGCGTCCGTCGTCGGGCTGAAGTGGCTTTTTAGGAACTTCCGCAGGTCCGCCGGCTGGCGGGCGGTGAATGTCGGAATGCCTGCAGCCGGCCGGATCCTGCTGATCCACTGGGACTGTGGGTCCTTGAGGTTGTGGAGGTATGCGGCCCCGACAAGGTGTACGTACCGGTCGTCGAACATGCTGTGATGGCGCCTTAGGGAGTCCAGGTTGTCCTTGACCTGTACGGCAGGGTGTTTCTTGTGGCGCCCGAAGCACGGTGCGAAGACGCGTTCCACGGCACAGTTCGCACACAGCGATGGCGTGGTGGCCTTCCTGCACTGGGCGCACAGCCCGTCTGTTGCCTTTGACGGGTCGGGACGTTCGGCCTCACTCCACTGCTTCAACTCGATCGCGGCGAAGCTGAGCCCACCGTCCGGATGGCTGCCCGCTAGCACCGCGTCGATCGGGTTCATGCTCGGATGGACGCGGTACTCCACGAAGACGTACACCTGCCCGAGCCCAAGATCGACCAACGCCGTGGCCACCTCGTAGAGGCTCTCCCGCCACGACTTTGTGTCGTTGTCAGAGGGCTTCTCCCCCTTGGGATGCGCGGCCTCGTAGCAGGCCACGATCTTGGGGATGAGCCGCTCCCGGTCCCGCACCAGCTCCTCGGCCGGCCAGAACGCCTCCACTTCCGACCAGGTACCCCCGCCAGCCATTACGCCTACCTGCTTCCGATGTCGACCGTCTGCCCCGAACACTCACGCTTTTACAGCAGCGATGCTAGTGACCAGAGGGGAATGAGTGTCTCAAGTGGCTGAAGTGACGACAGTGATAACCGGCCGAACTGCGGCCTGTTACGGTCGACATGCTGGCGGCGACGGACATGCGACCGAGCGCAAGCTCACCGACTCGCTTCCGCGCCGTCGGCACCACAGGGCGATCGCAGAGCAGCCAGGACCGCGGGCACAGCAACCCCGATCCGTTGTAGCGATGCCTCTAGGAGCGTGGTCCAGGAACCTGCCATGGCCACGAGCAGTGGAGGTCGCCCCAAGACGCGGCTCGCCTTCAACCAGCTCTCAACCCTCGGAGGCCGAAGCGGTGAGGGTGCGCTGGCCGACGCGTACTCGTCGGCCAGCGCTGGGCCCTTCCTCGTTTTACAGGCCGAGCCAGGAGCAGATGAGCTGTCCGAGTACGTAGACGCTCACCTTAATCAGGGCCTGCCCGACGGGCCGCAAAGCGGTCCGCCGCTTGGTGCACTTCTCCGTGTCCAAGAGGTTTCCTCTCTCAGCAATGGCCCGCCCCTGCCGGTGCGGGGAGTGCCTCCCGGCGACTCCGCCGGGAGGCCGAACCCGCGTATCGGGTGGGGCAGATGAAGCTTGAGAAAGGGCTTGGGCAAAACAGTACCGGCCTGCCCACACGTGCCTCGAGGGGGGCCACTCCTTGAAGCTGTGGAGCCGACCGCCCCAGCCACGATGTACCCCTTGTCTGGCGGCAGGTGGCTGGCTGATTGCTGTGAGTGCGGTTGCTGCGCTGGTTCTGCAGCCGCGGTAAGCGAGCGCAGACTCACGCCTGCAACGGAGTTCGGGAATCAAGCGGACGCACTGTCGTCCTCTTGGCGAGCCGGCGGTAGCAGAAGATCGCGCTCCGGATGCTTCTCTCCAGTCGCGTTGCCCTGGACGCCGAGGTCTGTGCGGGCTGCTTCGTGGAAGTTGTTGATTGCGCGGAACACGGAGCGGTGGCGGCTGCGCCACTCCTCCAAGGTGCCCTCGATCTTGCCCGTCGCCTGCCAGTCGATCTCCCCGGCGATGGCGTTCAGTTCGTGGGCCGCCTCTATGACGTCGTCGCCTCCGAGGAGCATGATCCGCTCGAAGGAGCGCCCTCTCAGACGGCTCGCTTCCAGATGCTCCACGAGCATCTCTTCCTGCGTCTTGTCCGCTGCGCGGATTCCCTCGCGGTCTTCGTAGAGCTGGACGGCCAGGAAGATGACCGCCCTCATCCGGTCGATGTAGCCCTCGTAGGCGCTGAGCTTCCTGTCGTCCCACCGCGTCAGCAGCTCGTACCTGGTCCGGTTCCGCTCGGACAGGTAGCTCCCGACGTACGACGTCAGCGCGCCGAGCAGTACAGCGGCGATCGTTACTAGCTGCTCGCCGGCTCCCACGGCGCCCCCCGACCCAGCACTCATGCTTCAGACCCAACACTCATCTTGATGTGTTGAGGATCTTAGGCATGATCGCGACAACGCGGTTCGATGATGGCTGGAAAGGGGTGCCGAGTGGCTTGGGTGATGCGTATCGGCCGGAGGTGTCTTGCATCGCGGATCGGGGGCAGCGGCACGGCGGGCGTGCAGGGGGCCGCTGTCCTGTGTCGTCGAACCTTGATCTTTGCCAGCGAACCTTGGTGATCATTAGGTTGTGTCACCGCAGTCGCTGAAGTCTGGGTGGCGCGACGTGCTGGGGCGTCAGGGGTGGGAA
>NZ_NHSG01000237.1:0-4973 GCF_020024005.1 Streptomyces purpurogeneiscleroticus | reverse complement strand
CGTCGACCCCGCCGCCGGTTACGCGGAGAAGGAGCGGGCCGCCGTGCACCGCGTGATGCGGGAGCGGCGGGACATCCGTAACGGATTCCGGAACGACCCGATCCCGAACGACGTACTGCTGCGCGTCCTGGAAGCGGCCCACACCGCCCCCAGCGTCGGCCACTCCCAGCCCTGGGACTTCGTCGTCATCCGGTCCGCCGAGACCCGCGAGCGGATGCACGAGCTGGCGATGCGGCAGCGCGACGCGTACGCGAAGTCGCTGCCCAAGGCGCGCGCGAAGCAGTTCCGCGAGCTCAAGATCGAGGCGATCCTCGACACGCCGGTCAACATCGTGGTGACCGCCGACCCCACCCGCGGCGGCCGCCACACCCTCGGCCGGTACACCCAGCCGCAGATGGCCCCGTACAGCTCGGCGCTCGCCGTCGAGAACCTCTGGCTCGCCGCCCGCGCCGAGGGCCTCGGCGTCGGCTGGGTCAGCTTCTTCGACGAGCGCGAGATGGTCCGCGAGCTGGGCCTGCCCGAGCACCTGGAGGTCGTCGCGTACCTCTGCGTGGGGTACGTCGACGAGTTCCCCGAGGAGCCCGAGCTGATGCAGGCCGGGTGGTCCAAGCGCCGCCCGCTGTCCTGGGTCGTGCACGAGGAGACGTACGGGCGGCGCGCGCTGCCCGGCGCCGAGCCGCACGACCTGCTCCAGGAGACGCTGCAGGGCATCCGCCCGCTGGACGCCAAGGCGCTCGGCGACGCGTGGGAGCGGCAGAAGCGGATGACCAAGCCGGCCGGCGCGCTCGGCATGCTGGAGATCATCTCGGCGCAGCTGTGCGGCCTGTCGCGCAAGTGCCCGCCGCCCGTCCCGGAGCCCGCCGCGGTGGCGATCTTCGCGGGCGACCACGGCGTGCACGCGCAGGGCGTCACCCCCTGGCCCCAGGAGGTCACCGGCCAGATGGTCGCGAACTTCCTCGGCGGCGGCGCGGTCTGCAACGCCTTCGCGAACCAGGTCGGCGCGGAGGTCTGCGTCGTGGACGTCGGCGTGAAGTCCGAGCTGCCGGCCATGCCAGGGCTGCTGCCGCGCAACGTACGCCCCGGTACGGACGACATGACCGCCGGGCCCGCGATGTCCCGCGACGAGGTCCTCAAGGCCATCGAGGTCGGCATCGAGACCGCCCGCGACCTGGTGTCGGCCGGAAACAAGGCGCTGCTCACGGGCGAGATGGGGATCGCGAACACCACCGCTTCGGCGGCCCTGATCTCCGTGTACGCGGAGGCCGACCCGGCCGAGGTCACCGGTCGCGGTACGGGCATCAACGACGAGACGCACGCCCGCAAGGTCGACGTCGTCCGCCGCGCCCTGGAGCTGCACAAGCCGGACCCGGCCGACCCGATCGGCGTCCTCGCGGCGGTCGGTGGTCTGGAGCACGCCGCGCTGGTCGGCCTGATCCTCGGCGGCGCCTCGCTGCGTACGCCGGTGATCCTCGACGGCGTCAGCACCGGCGCCGCGGCCCTGGTGGCCCGGGCCATCGCCCCCGAGGCGCTGGCCGCCTGCATCGCGGGCCACCGCAGCGCCGAGCCCGGCCATGTCGCGGCCCTGACCAAGCTGGGCCTGCGCCCGCTGGTCGACCTCGACCTGCGCCTCGGCGAGGGCACCGGCGCCCTGCTCGCGCTGCCGATCGTGCAGAGCGCGGCCCGCGCGATGCACGAGGTGGCCACGTTCGACTCCGCCGGAGTCACCGAAAAGGGCTGATCCCTCCCGGGCCGTCCGGCCCGCCCGCGCATGACCGCCGGCCCGCAGCCAAATAGGCTGTGGGCCGGGACGCGTGGCCGCCGCACCGGCCGCACCACCACTCTCACGCCGCTCCAGCGCCGAAGCGGCCCCGCATCACCCGCACAAGGAGCCGTACCGCCATGGCCGTTCCCTCCGAGCACGCCGCTTATCCCGTCGGCCTGCGCCTGACCGGCCGCCGGGTCGTGGTGCTGGGCGGCGGCCAGGTCGCCCAGCGCCGGCTGCCCGCGCTGATCGCCGCCGGCGCCGAGATCCTGCTGATCTCGCCGTCCGCCACCCCCTCCGTCGAGGCCATGGCGGACGCCGGCGAGCTGACCTGGGAGCGTCGTGGCTACCGGCCCGGCGACCTCGCGGACGCCTGGTACGCGCTGATCTCCACCGACGACGACGCGGCCAACGCCGCCGCCTCCCAGGAGGCCGAGGAGAACCGCGTCTGGGCCGTACGCTCCGACGACGCCGAGGCGGCCACCGCCTGGACGCCGGCCACCGGCCGCACCGAGGGCGTCACCGTCGCCGTCCTCAACACCGAGGGCGCGGGCCGCGACCCGCGCCGCGCCGCCGCCGTCCGTGACGCCATCGTCGAGGGCCTGCGGGACGGCACGATCGCCGCACCGCACCACCGCCGCCGTACCCCCGGCGTCGCGCTGGTCGGCGGCGGTCCCGGCGACCCCGACCTGATCACGGTGCGCGGCCGCCGGCTGCTCGCCGAGGCCGACGTGGTGATCGCCGACCGGCTCGGCCCCCGCGACCTGCTGGACGAGCTGCCGCCGCACGTCGAGGTCATCGACGCGGCGAAGATCCCGTACGGCCGGTACATGGCCCAGGAGGCCATCAACCAGGCGCTCATCGAGCACGCGCAGGCCGGCAAGGCCGTGGTCCGCCTCAAGGGCGGCGACCCGTTCGTCTTCGGGCGCGGCATGGAGGAGGCCGAGGCGCTGGCCGAGGCGGGCATCACCTGTACGGTCGTGCCCGGTATCTCCAGCTCCATCAGCGTCCCGGGCGCAGTCGGCGTGCCGGTCACGCACCGCGGCGTGGCGCATGAGTTCACCGTGGTCAGCGGCCATGTCGCGCCGGACGACCCGCGCTCGCTGGTCGACTGGGCGTCGCTCGCCAAGCTGCGCGGCACGCTGGTGATCCTGATGGGCGTGGACAAGATCGCCGCGATTGCCGCGGCCCTCGTCGAGCACGGCCGCGGCGCCGACACCCCGGTCGCCGTGATCCAGGAGGGCACGATGGCCACCCAGCGCCGCGTCGACGCCACGCTGGAGACCGTCGGGGCACGGGTCAAGGAGGAGGACGTCCGCCCGCCGGCTGTGATCGTCATTGGCGACGTGGTGAACGCGGCGAAGACCTTCGCCCCGGGAAACTGAAACGCCGAGGAGGACCGCCACCCCGGCAAGCC
Source organism: Streptomyces purpurogeneiscleroticus (assembly GCF_020024005.1). Classification (NCBI taxonomy): domain Bacteria; kingdom Bacillati; phylum Actinomycetota; class Actinomycetes; order Kitasatosporales; family Streptomycetaceae; genus Streptomyces; species Streptomyces purpurogeneiscleroticus. Next base: position 1,794 of record NZ_NHSG01000237.1, on the reverse strand, counting down.
GAAGCCCCGAAGTGACGCTTCTCCACCTGGCCCCCCTTTGACTGGGGTTATACAGGGGTGGGGGCGCGAGCAGTGGGTTGTCCACAGGGCAGCCCGCCTCGTGGTCCACAGGGCAGCCCGCCCTCGTTGTCCACAAGGCAGCCGGCTTACGTGTCCGCAAGGCGGCCCTCTTCCGTACGGCAGTCATTCCGGAAGCCGTTTCGGCAGCTGACCGTAACCGCAGGTAACAAATGCGGTCCCCGGCATGGGAACCGCGACGACGACAAGGCACGATCGACCCGTGGCAGACATCATCACCGTCGACGACCCCGACGACCCCCGGCTGCGCGACTACACCGGCCTCACCGACGTGGAGCTGCGGCGGCGCCGCGAACCGGCCGAGGGACTGTTCATCGCCGAGGGCGAGAAGGTGATCCGGCGCGCCAAGCACGCCGGGTACGAGATGCGCTCCATGCTGCTCTCCGCCAAGTGGGTCGACGTCATGCGCGATGTGATCGACGAGGTACCGGCCCCGGTGTACGCGGTGGACCCCAAGCTCGCCGAACAGGTGACCGGCTACCACGTGCACCGGGGCGCGCTCGCCTCCATGCAGCGCAAGCCGCTCCCCGAGGCGGGCGAGCTGCTCGCCTCCGCGCGCCGCGTCGTCGTCATGGAAGCGGTCAACGACCACACCAACATCGGCGCGATCTTCCGCAGCGCGGCGGCGCTCGGCATGGACGCCGTACTGCTGTCACCGGACTGCGCCGACCCGCTGTACCGGCGGTCGGTGAAGGTGTCCATGGGGGCGGTGTTCTCCGTACCGTACGCGCGCCTGGAGCAGTGGCCGCGCAGCCTCGAGACCGTACGGGAGGCGGGCTTCAAGCTGCTCGCGCTCACGCCCGACGAGAAGGCCACCGCCATCGACGAGGCCGCGCCGCACAGCTTGGAGCGGGCCGCGCTGATGCTCGGGGCCGAGGGCGACGGGCTGTCCCGGCAGGCCCTGGTCGCGGCGGACGAATGGGTCCGCATCCCGATGGCGCACGGCGTCGACTCGCTGAACGTCGGCGCGGCCGCCGCGGTTGCCTTCTACGCGGTGGCGACGGGGCGGCCGGGCACGGCCTGAGCCGCGTACTCGGGAACGGCCTGAGCTGTGTACTGGGCACTCGGGGACGGCCTGAACCGCGTACTCGGGGACGGCCCGGGCCGCGTACCGGGTATTCGGTGCTCGGGGCCGGTCTGAGCCTCGTACTACGGGTGAGGATGCGGGCCGGCGTCCGCCGACGTGCCCGGCGCGTGAGCGTCCGACGACGCACCCGGCACCTGAGCGTCCGTCGCGTGCGTGCCCTGCCCGTGCGCCGAGCCCAGTACGCCCAGCCCGCGCGTGGGGCCCTGGCAGCCCTGGGCCGCCGCGATGCCCAGTGCCACGAGCAGTGTCACCGTCACGAACACGATGAGCCGCTGGCGCAGCAGTCTGCGGTCCGGGCCCGCCGGGCGGCGGCCGCCCGAGGTCGGCCTGGCCGGACGTGAACCGTTTCGCCCCGCCGACCGCGCGCCGGGCACCCGGCCCGAGGAGCGGCCGCCGGAGCGCCCGTTGGAGTGCGGGCCCGAGGACCGGCCGTTCGATCCGGGCGCCGCTGACCTGCCGTTGGACCCGGGGCCCGAGCGTCCGTTGGAGCCCGCGGGGCCGTCCGGCCGTTGGATCCGGACGAGGCCGAGCGGCCGTTGGAGCCCGCGGGCGCGGACCGGCCGTTGGAGCCGGAGGAGGTCGAGCGGCCGTTCGAGCCCGCCGGTGCCGACCTGCCGTTGGAGCCCGCC
>NZ_NHSG01000236.1:0-13729 GCF_020024005.1 Streptomyces purpurogeneiscleroticus | reverse complement strand
CTCGGCGCCGCCACGCCGCCGGTCCGGCCGCCGGGCCTGGCCGGCGACCCGCTGCTGCCCGCCGCCGGGCTGCGCGTACTGGACCTGACGCGGGTGCTCGCCGGGCCGGTCGCCACCCGTACGCTCGCGCTGCTCGGCGCCGACGTGCTGCGCATCGACGCGCCCGGCCTGCCGGAGAGCCGGGACACGCACGGCGACACCGGCTTCGGAAAACGTTCCGCCGTACTGGATCTCGGCGCGCGGGCCGGGCGGGCGTCCTTCGAGGAGCTGCTGGCACTCGCCGACGTGGTCGTCACCGGCTACCGGCCGGGCGCCCTGGACCGCTTCGGGCTGGCCCCGGAAGCGCTCGCCGAGCGCCGCCCCGGCATCGTCGTCGCGCGGCTGTCCGCCTGGGGCGACTACGGCCCGTGGGGCGCCCGCCGCGGCTTCGACAGCCTCGTCCAGGCCGCCACCGGCATCGCCGTGACCGAGGCGGCGGCCGACGGCACCCCCGGCGTGCTGCCCGCCCAGGCGCTCGACCACGGCACCGGCTACCTGCTGGCCGCCGCCGTACTGCGGGCGCTCACCGAGCGGTCCCGTACGGGCGGCTCCCGGCTGGCGACGCTCGCCCTCACGCAGACCGCCGCGCTGCTCACCGACGTCCTGCCGCGGCGCGCCCCCGGCACCGACGGCGCCGCCGACGCGTTCGACCCGGAGACCCGGCTCGCCGACGCCGACAGCCCCATGGGCCGCCTGCGGCACGCCCTGCCGCCGGTCTCCTTCGCCGACGGGCCGCTCAACTGGGCGCGCCCGCCCGGCAATTGGGGCGGCGACGCGCCTGCGTGGTGGTGAGGACGCGGGCGCCCCGGGCACCCGGTACTCCATATGGCTGACCGATATCATCCGACGATGGCCGACGACCGACACCCCGCGCCCGCGTCCGTCGCCGCGGAGGAGCCCGACCCGTACCTCGCCCGCGGCCACCGCGTGGGCATCCGGCCGTTCCGGCCGGCGGACCGCGCGGAGTTCACCGCTCGGGCGCGGGAGAGCGCGGAGCTGCACCGGCCCTGGCTCTTCCCGCCCGCCGACGAGGCGTCCTACGACGCGTACTACCACCGGCTGCAGGACCCCTCGCGCGCGGGCTTCCTGATCTGCGAACTCCAGGACAGCGGCCGGATCGCGGGCTATCTCACGATCAACAACATCGTGCACGGCGCCTTCCGCTGCGGCGCGGCCGGCTATGGAGCGTTCGCGCACGCGGCGGGCCGCGGCCTGATGAGCGAGGGGCTCCAGCTGATCCTGCGGTACGCCTTCGGGCCGCTCCGCCTGCACCGTATCGAGGTCAACGTCCAGCCGGAGAACACCGCCTCGATCGCGCTCGCCCGCCGCAACGGCTTCCGCAAGGAGGGCTACTCGCCGGACTTCCTCTTCATCGACGGGGCCTGGCGGGATCACGAGCGCTGGGCCATCACCAGCGAGATGATGCCCCCGGAAGGCCCGTGATCCCCGCATGGCCCGTCCCCTCAGCGCCGTTTCCGGTTGACCTTCATCGTGTCCATGTCCGTGGCGGAGGAGCGCAGGTCGCGGTAGCCGTACCCGGCGGCGCGGAGCGCGTGCTCGGCCTTCTCCTCGGCGAGCGCTGCCGCCATCTCCTCGCCGTCCGCCGCGTCCGAGACGACGACGTACCGGTACGCGAAGGACGTCATCGAGGGGTCGCACGCGAGTGATCCCTCGGGCGTGAACTGCAGCTGCGCCAGGCCCTGTTCGTCGGCATCGGCCCGCAGCCGCGCCCGGGCCTCCTCGGTCAGCCCGTCCCACTTGCCGCGCACGATCACGCGGTAGGTGTGCTCGGTGGCCATCTCGTCCGTCCTCGCCTTCGTAGGAACCGCATCGATGCGTCATACGGTGTACGGGGCCAGCATCCATCATTCACCGGCGCCGTGTCGCGCGAATTCTTTTTGCGCAACCCTGACCGGAGGACGCCCTGTTCAGCACGGCCGGGAGCAGGTTCCATGGTCACCAGACGGCCGCCGCGACCGGGGCGGCCCGGTCCGACTGCGAGGCGCTGTGGCCACGAGTGTGCGACGCACCACCCTCTCCCTGCCCGCGGCGGCCCTCGGCCCCGACAACCCGCTGCCCGCGCTGGCCGGCCCCCGTGACGTGCACCGCATCACCGTCCCCGAGGACGCGGGCGTACCCGCCGACATGGCCCGGCAGCTCGCCTACCGGCCGCTGGACTCCCTGCTGCCCGTACGCCGCAGGGACGGTTACGGCCGCGACCGCACCCGCACCGACTTCGACGCGCTCGTGATCGAGAACGACCGGTTGCGCGCCACCGTCCTGCCGGACCTCGGCGGCCGCGTCCACTCGCTGCACCACAAGCCCACCGGACGCGAACTGCTCTACCGCAATCCCGTGTTCCAGCCCGCCGACTTCGCGCTCAACGGCGCGTGGTTCTCCGGCGGCATCGAATGGAACATCGGCGCTACCGGGCACACCACACTCTCCTGCGCCCCCGTGCACGCCGCGCGGGTGCCCGCTCCGGACGGCGGGGAGATGCTGCGCCTGTGGGAGTGGGAGCGCCTGCGCGACCTGCCCTTCCAGGTCGACCTCTGGCTCCCCGACGGATCCGATTTTCTGTATGTGGGCGTCCGCATACAGAATCCCCACCACCACACCGCGCCCGTCTACTGGTGGTCCAACATCGCCGTCCCCGAGGACGCGCGCACCCGCGTCCTCGCCCCCGCCGACGAAGCGTGGCACTTCGGGTACGAGCGCACGCTGCGCCGCGTCCCGGTCCCTGAGTCCGGCGGCGCCGACCGTACGTACCCGCTGCGCAGCGAGTACCCCGCCGACTACTTCTACGAGATCGCGCCCGGTGACCGCCCCTGGATCGCCTCCCTCGACGCCGACGGACACGGCCTCGTGCACACCTCCACCGACACCCTGCGCGGCCGCAAGCTGTTCCTGTGGGGCGCGGGCCGGGCCGGGCGGCACTGGCAGGAGTGGCTGACCGAGCCGGGCACCCCCGGGTACGCGGAGATCCAGGCCGGGCTGGCGCGTACTCAGCTGGAGCATGTACCCCTCGAAGGCGGGGCGGAGTTCGCATGGCTGGAGGCGTACGGGCCGCTGGCCACCGACCCGGAGAGGGTGCACGGGGCGGACTGGAGCGCGGCCCGTGGTGAGGTCGCGGACCGGCTGGAAGCGGCGCTGCCGCGCGCCGACGTGGCCGCCGCGTACGCCGCCTGGAGGCCGTATGCCGATCTCGAACCCAAGGAGCGGCTCGCCACCGGCTCGGGCTGGGGCGCGCTGGAGGTGGCCCGCGCCGGGTACGACCTGCCGGGCACGCCGTTCACCGAGGACACCCTGGGCGAGGAACAGCGGCCCTGGCTGGAGCTGCTGCGGACCGGCGACCTCCCGGACGCGCGCCCGGACGCGCGCCCGGACCGGCCGGGCGTACCGGGCGTACCGGGCGCCTCGCTGGTCGCCCCGCCCTGGCGCGACCTCCTGGAGTCCGCGCGCCCGAGCCCGTCGTCCGACTATCACCTGGGCGTCGCCCAGTGGCACGCGGGCGATCGCGCGCAGGCCGTCCGGAGCTGGGAACGCGCGCTCTCGCACGGCCGGAGCTGCTGGCCGCTGTACTGCCTGGCGGTCGCGGAGGCCGCGGCGGGCGAGACGGGCCGGGCGGCGCAGCGGTATGCCGAAGCGGTCGCGTGCGCGGGAGAGGGGGAGGAGGAGGTACGGCGCACCGTACTGCCCGCGCTCGCCCGGGAGGCGGTGCCGGCGCTGATCGCAGCAAGCCGCGCCGACGACGCGGCCGCCGTGCTCGCCCGGCTGCGCCCCTCGGACCGCGCACGTGGCCGCTTCCGGCTGCTGGCGGCGCAGGTCCTGCTCGCCCAGGGCGACGCGTCCGGCGCCCGCGCGGTCTTCGACGAGGGCTTCGAGGTCGCGGACCTCCGCGAGGGCGACGAGACCCTCAGCGACACCTGGTATGCGATCGCCGAACGGCTTGTCGCCGGCGACGGCCCGGTCACGGACGAGGTAAGCGCCCAGGCCCGCGCCGCCCATCCGCTCCCGGAGCGGTACGAGTACCGGATGCGCCCGGCCTGACTCCACGGCTCCCAAGCAGGGAGTCACTCGTACGAGCGACGAACGGAATGATCAGGCGGGGACATTCGTTCACCGCAACATGAAGGCAATCACCGCGAACAGCTACGGCGACCCCGACGTCCTCGAACTCACCGACCAGCCCGACCCCAAGGTGGCGCCCGACTCCGTCCTGATCCGGGTGAAGGCGGCCGGTGTCAATCCGGTCGACTGGAAGATCCTCGCCGGCTACCTCGACCCGATCATGCACGTGCACTTCCCGCTGATCCCCGGGTGGGACGTGTCCGGTGTCGTCGAGGCGGTCGGCATGGACGCGACGGAGTACGCCGTCGGGGACGAGGTGTTCGGATACGTGCGCAAGGACGAGGTCCAGCACGGCACCTTCGCCGAGCTGGTCGCGGCGCCGGTGCGCACCCTTGCGCGCAAGCCCGTGGCGCTGGACTGGAAGCAGGCGGCCGGTGTGCCGCTGGCCGGGCTCACGGCGTACCAGGCGCTGAAGCGGCTGGGCGTGGGCAGCGGCGACACCGTGCTGGTGCACGCGGCGGCGGGCGGCGTCGGCGCGTTCGCCGTGCAGATCGCCGCGGCCTGGGGCGCCCGCGTCATCGGCACGGCGAGCGAGCACAACCACGACTTCCTGCGCTCGCTGGGCGCCGAGCCGGTGACGTACGGGGACGGCCTCGCCGACCGGGTGCGCGCGCTGGCCCCCGAGGGCGTGGACGCGGCGGCGGACTTCGTCGGCGGCGAGGCGGTCGACGTCTCCCAGCAGGTGCTCAAGGACCCGAAGCGGGTGGCGTCGGTCGTCGACAACGAGGTCGTCGCCAAGGGCGGTCACCTGGTGTGGGTGCGGCCCGACAGCGCCGACCTCACCGCGCTCGCCGATCTCGCCGACGCCGGCAAGCTCACCGTCAACATCGACACGGCACTGCCGCTGGCCCAGGCCGCGGAGGCGTTCCGCCGCAGCCAGTCCGGCCGGGCCCGTGGCAAGATCGTGCTCGACGTGTCCTGAGCGCCCTGGTAAAACACCGACCTGAAGCTGAAGCCCCGTCAGGTGATCGCCACCCGGTCCACGTACTCGAAGATCGAGCCGTCCGGGTGGCGGGCCACCATGTTGCGCCCGGCGGCGCTGGCGAGCGGGCCCGCGATGACCTGCCCGCCCACTGCCTTCAGGTCGTCCACCGCCTGGTCCACGTTCGACACCGCGATCGTCGCGGTGATCTTGCGGAGTACGGACAGCTCCGCTTCGGGGCCGCTCATCAGGAAGAAGCAGCCGACCGCGGCGACGGACACGCCGCCGCGCTGAAAGCGCTGCGCCTGTGCGCCCGTCAGCCGTTCGTACACGGGAATCGCGGTGTCCAGGTCGTCGACGCACACCCGCAGGGAGGTACCGAGAATGTCCATGCGGAGGAGCCTAGTTGGCGCGGCCGTACAACGCGATCATCCGACGGAGCCGCAGGAACGACCTCCGGAAAGCCCTCACACGCGGCACAGGATTTCTCCGTGCAGCACGGCGAACCAGCCGTCCTCCTGGGCGCCCCACTCGCGCCAGGCGGCGCTGATCGCGTGCAGCTCCGCCTCGGTGGCGTGCCCGCCCTCGGTCGCCCGCTGTGCGTAGGTCGAGGCCAGCGTGCGGTCCGCCCACAGGCCGCTCCACCAGGCGCGTTCCTCGGGCGTCGAGTAGCACCACGCGCTCGCGGTCGACGTGACGGCCTCCGGGGCGAACCCCGCCGCCAGCGCCCAGGAACGCAGCCGCCGCCCGGCGTCCGGCTCGCCGCCGTTGGCGCGGGCCACCCGCTCGTACAGGTCGAGCCACTCGTCCATGCCGGAGACCGACGGATACCAGGTCATGGTGGCGTAGTCGCCGTCCCGCACCGCGACGACCCCGCCCGGCTTCGTGACCCGCCGCATCTCGCGCAGCGCCTGTACGGGGTCGCCGACGTGCTGCAGTACCTGGTGGGCGTGGACGACGCAGAAGGTGTCGTCCGGGTAGTCCAGTGCGTGGACGTCACCGACCGCGAAGTGGACATTCGTCAGGCCGCGGCCGTCCGCCACGGCCCGGGCCTGTTCCAGGACGCCCGGCGCGCGCTCCAGGCCGGTCACCGAGCCGTCCGGCACCAGCGCCGCCAGGTCGGCGGTGATGGTGCCGGGACCGCAGCCGATGTCCAGGATCTTCATGTGCGGCTTGAGCGAATCCAGCAGGTAGGCCGCGGAGTTGGCGGCTGTGCGCCAGGTGTGCGAGCGCAGTACGGACTCGTGGTGGCCGTGGGTGTAGACGGCGGACTCCTGCGACATGGCTGCTCCTTCGCATGCTCGATGCGGTCACGGCGCACTGCCGCGCCGTGATCCACACCGTACGCCGTCATCTCGAACTATGAGAGTCCCGTCTCAGGATGCGAGCACGCGCAGGCGGGCGGATTGCAGTGGAGTCACTCGGGGAGCAGCCGGTACACGACCAGCGCCTCATTCTCCTTGTCGATCGTCAACTCCTCGCCCGCTGCGGTGACTTCGCCGTCATAAGCAAGATCCGTACCGGGCGCCAGCCCGCCGATCCGCAGCGTCCGCAGCCGCGCCTCGCTCAATACGGGCGTATGCCGCAGCGCGCCCGTCAGCGCCGCGGTGAACAGCCGCGTGCGGGCCAGCCGGCCGCCGTGCACCATCCGTACGTCCAGCACGCCGTCCGCCAGATCGTGCCGCCGTACCGGGGTCGAGCCGAGCCCCCGGTAAGCGCAGTTGCCCACGAACAGCGTCCACAGCTCGCGCCGCCGGCCGTTGACCTCCACGGTCACCGGGGCGGCGGTGCGCAGCACCTGCCACGCGGCCAGCACCCCGGCCGGCCAGGCGCCGATCTTCCCGGCCCACTCCTCCCTGATGCGCACCAGCTCCGGGTAGGCCCCGATCGAAAAGGTGTTGAGGAAGTACGTCGGCTCCTGCTGCGGCCCCGTGCGGAACCGCGCGAGGTCCACCGCGACCGCCTCGCCGGTCTGCACCGCCCGGGCCGCCTCGGCCACGGTCTCCACGCCCAGGTCGTACGCGAAGTGGTTGTGCGTGCCGCCCGGCAGCACCGCGAGCGGTACGCCGTGCCGCACCGCGACCGCGGCCGCCGCGTTGATCGTGCCGTCGCCGCCCAGCACGCCGAGCGCCCCGCCGCGCTCGGCGGCCCGCTCGGCCGCGGCCTGCAGCGCCTTGCCCAGCGGCACCGCGCCCTGGTGACCGCACTCGGTCACCTCGGCCAGCGGCAGTACGTCATGGATGACATGGGTCTGGTCGCTGTGCGAGCCGGTGCGCTGGCCCGAGCCCTGGTTGGTGACGACGCACAGCCCGTCGCCGTCCGGCAGCGCGGGCGCGTCGGCGCGCGGCCGGGCGGGCGGCGCCATCTGCGCGCGGGTCGGCGCGAAGCCGCGTACCGCGAAGGCCGCGCCCGCGCCGAGGGCTGCGCCCGCCAGCACATCGCCCGGGTAGTGGACACCGGTGTAGATGCGGGAGAAGGCGACCGCGCCGGCGACCGGCGCCAGTGCCAGTCCCCACCACTTGTTCTCGAAGGCCACACCGGTCGCGAACGCCACGGCGGAGGCGGCGTGCCCCGAGGGGAAGGAGGTCGTGAAGGGCTGCCGGGTCAGCTGCCGTATCACCGGTACCGCGTCCAGGATCGGCCGGTCCCGGCGTACCGAGCGCTTGCCCAGGGTGTTCACCGTCAAGGACGCCACCGCCAGCGAGGCGACGCCGCGCAGCGCGGCCCGGCGTGCGGGCCGCCCGCCCAGCGCCGCCGCGCCCGCCGCCGTGCCCAGCCACAGCAGCCCGTGGTCGGCGGCGCGGCTCAGTTTGGGCAGCACCCGCTCGGCTCCGGGCCAGTGCCGGGTCGCGACCCCGTTGAACGTCTTGCGGTCCCACGTGCTCAGTACAGTGCGCATGAGCCACATGTACCCCAGTGGGACCACGGCAGACGGTAACGGGCCGTCCGCCGGACGGATCACCACCGACCCGGCGATCCGTCCGGCGCGGCCCGGCTGATGTCAGCCAGGGCCGAGTCGGGGTCCTGGTCCCGCGCCAGGTCACCGATGCTGACCATGCCCACCGGAGCGCCGTTCTGGACCACCGGCAGCCGTCGCACCGCGTTCCGGCGCAGCAGCGTCACCGCGTCCGATACCGGGTCTTCCGGTCCGACGGTGACCGGTTCCGGAGTGCATACGGAGTGGCACTGCACGCTGAACGGGTCCACTCCGTCCGCCACGGCGCGCAGCACGATATCCCGGTCGGTCACCACGCCCACCAGCTTGCCGTCCTCCGCCACCAGGACGTCTCCGATGTCGTGCGCGCGCATGAGCTGAGCCGCCTCCACCAGCGACGCATCGGGGTGGACGGCGGTGACGGCCGGCGTCATGACTTCCCGTACCAACTGTGCCATTGCCTGATCGCCTTCTTCCTTCTCCTGCTCTCACGGCCGGCCTCCTGCAGAGGGGAGTGCTGGCAGCAGTACCCAAGACGCCCCCGGCCATGCCCGTTGCGTGCTTCGATGGGCCGATGATCAGACCTCGCGGCGCGCGGGATATGCCCGCGTGCATACGTCTGCTGCGCGCGGTGCACCTGCACAGCGGCTATCCGTACGCCTGGCCGCCGGATCCGGCGGCGTGGCTGACTCCGGAGGGGCTGACCGGCGCCTGGGTCGCCGAGGACGCGGACGGCCGCGTCGCGGGCCACGCCGCGCTGTGCGGGGCCGAGGTGAACCGGCTCTACGTTGCGCCCGGGGCGCGCGGCCGGGGCCTGGGCGGCCGGCTGCTGCGCCGGGTGACCGAGGAGGCGGTGGCCGGCGGGCTGCGGCCCGTGCTGGCCGTCAACGCCACCGATACCGCCGCGATCGCCCTGTACGAACACCGGGGTTGGCGGCTCGTGCGCACCGAACGGCAGGACTGGGGCGGACCGGAGCCGGTCACCGTGCGGCACTACGAAGCGCCGCCGACCGGGCAGCGGACGGGGGGCTGAAAGCCGGCCCCGCCGGGTGGTGGAGCGTTCCGCGGGCGCAATCCGTACGAAGTGCGTGGTGTGCGCCGCGTGCGGGCGGTTACCTGGGCGCCGGGCACGGCCGGTCGGTGGCCCGTCCGGTCCGGGCGCGGGACCGCGCGGCCCGAACTGACTTGAGGGGCAACGGGTTTACTCAGGAGTCGGACGGGCACGCGACTAACCGTGCTTCGGACCGGAGGCACGCCCGTGGAAGTGTTGTCACACGAATCGCGGGCGCGCCTGCCTGGCCGCGCTTCCACGGGATCTGACGAACTCTGAGTCGACGGATCAGGGAGCCCAGACCATGCCCATGACATCCCAGGCCGAAGAACAGCACACCGCGATAGAACGCACACCCGAGCAGCGCGCCGCGCGCCGGCGGATCGACCAGGCACCGAGCCGGCCGCCCGGCAAACCCGTACGCCGCACCAAGCCGCGCAGGGTCACGTCGAGCAAGGCCCCGCCGGGCGGCGGCCGGGCACGGGCCCGCCATTCCCATCACGACGCCCCCGACACGGCCGCCGACTTCGAGCGGCTGTCCGCCCTCCCCGAAGGTCCCGAACGCGACGAGCTGCGCCGCCGCGTCGTCTGCGCCTGGCTGCCCATGTCCGAGCGGCTCGCGCTGCGCTTCCGCAACCGCGGCGAGTCCGCCGAGGACCTCCAGCAGGTCGCGGCGCTCGGCCTGGTGAAGGCCGTGGACCGGTACGACCCCGAGCGCGGCTGCGCGTTCGAGAGCTTCGCCGTGCCCACCATCGTGGGCGAGGTCAAGCGGCACTTCCGCGACCATATGTGGGGGCTCCACGTACCGCGCCGGGTGCAGGAACTGCGCAACCGCGTCCGCGCCGCGCGCCAGGAACTGACCCGCAGCGTGGACGACCGCGGTCCCACCCCCGAGGAGATCGCCGAGCACACCGGCATGTCCCTGGAAGAGGTACTGCTCGGCAGCCAGGCGCTGGAGAGCTTCACCACGCTGTCCCTGGACGCCGAACTGCCCGGCGCCGACGACGGTTACTCGCTCGCCGACACGCTCGGCGCCCCCGAGAACGGCTTCGACCTCGTCCTCGACCGTGAGGCGGTCAAGCCCAAGCTGCGCAATCTGCCGGAGCGCGAGCGGGAGATCCTCTACATGAGGTTCTTCTGCGACATGACCCAGAGCCGGATAGCCGACCGGCTCGGCATCTCCCAGATGCATGTCTCGCGGATCATCAGCCGGACCTGCCGCCGCCTCGCCGACCAGGTCGGCGGCCGTCAGGAGAGCCGCGCCACCACCTGACGCGGCCCCCTGACGCCGGATCCGGACTGCCGGACCGCCGGACTGACGGAGCCGAACCGCCGGAACCGAAAGGACCCGGCGCCCGTGCCGTTCTCACCTGCTCTCGCGGCCGGGCGCCGTCCTCAGGACCGGGTGTCGCGCAGCGCCAGCGCCAGGTGCCGCGACACCCGGTCCACGACACCGGCCTCCGCGAGGCTGAACGCCCGCCGGGCCCCCGTACGGAAGAGCGTGAGCACGCCCCGTACGGGGCCGCCCGCTTCCCGCAGCGGCACGCACAGCAGGGAGGTGACCGAGGCGCGTACCAGCAGCGGTGCCCCCTGCGCGTCGTGGCCGAAGTCCGCCACGTCGTCGGGCCGCACCTGGAGGGCGGAGCTGCCCGTGCGGGCCGCGTCCTCGGCGAGCGGACACTGCGCGGGGTCCTGTCCGGCGAGCGCCGCGGTGAGGTCCTCGCTGTCGTCCGGGCCGAGGACCAGCGTGCGGCGGAGGGCACCGGACCCGTCCGGCCCGCCGCCCTCCACCGGCGTCGTCTCGTCGAGCACCACCCAGTCGGCGAACCGGCCGCTCAGCTCCCGCAGGGCCCGCTCCACCGCGGCCGGGGGCCCGTCCGCCTTCACTGCCACGCCGGCCGGCTGCCCGGAGAGCAGCGCGGTGGCCGTGTCGTCGAGGAGGTCCATCAGCTCGGCGCCCTGCTTCGCCTCCGCGAGGTGCGCGCGCTGTCCCCCGTGGTCCCCCTGCTGTTCATCCCCCAGCCAAATCCCGTTAATTGATGGTATTTCGTGCGAAGGGAACGCGCCGCCCCCGGTGTGGAAAACCGTGAGGACGGCCGTGCCCGGCTCCCCCGGCGGCCGCAGCGCCGTCATCGTCACGCGCAGCGGCTCGCCGGGCCCGTCGGGCGTACGGAGCAGCCGGACGACCATGCTGCGGTCGCCTTCGTTACGGGCCACGGCGGCGACCTGCGACCGAAAGGCCGCACGGATCTCGGGCGCCATCGAACCGGTGAGCGGACGCCCCGTGGCGTACCCCGCGCGCATCCCGAAAAGGATCGTCCCGGCGAAGTTCAGCCGCCGCACGACCGTGTCCGGATCCAACAGCGCGACCACGCACGGCGTCCGCTGGAACAGCGCCCGCAGCAGCTGCTGTTCCTCCGTCCCCGCCCGCGAGCCGTTGTTGCGGCCGGCAGTCGCCAGCCCCTCGTACCGCGGCAGCAGTACGTCGACGACGTGCTGCAGCTCGAAAAGGGCAGCGTCCAGCATCGGCTGCTGCTCCTGCGACGGCAGCGCCCGGGCGCTCCGCAATTCCTCCACGCGCTTGCGGAAATCCGTGAGATCTCCGCCCGCTGACTGCTCTACCCCGGCCATGTCCACACCGTATCCGGACCGGCCGGTACCGGTCCCGCCCGGAACCCATCACGTCCGGAAGAGCCCCATGACGTCCGGAATGGAGGGAGATCGCGGACGCGGAACGGGAGGCGCGAGTAGGGTGTGGAGACACAAGTGGGGACCGGGGCGGATGTACTCGCCGGGGCGCCAGGGGCCCCCGGGCCGGGCCCCGGAAACCGGCTCCCGAACGACGGGATACCGGCGTTTTCCGCGCCCGCCCGCCGGGCATCCGACTCCCTACGGGCCGGGCCTCCGACATATGCGGCCGGCCGCGGCGGTACCTCCGCTGAGCTGCACCGCCGCACCGCCGGCCCGGAGCACCGACCGAGGACCGACAAGGACCGAGGGACTGACAAGCAATGGCGACCCACACCCTCTGCCCGGTGGACGAATCCGGCGACGCGCGGGGTTCGTCCGCCCGGAGCCTGGTGAACCTCGCGGATGTTGCCGCGAAGTGCACCCCGGACAGCTGCGGCGCCACCGCGACCGTGACCACCGGCGAAGCGGCCGCCGACCCGCCCGCCGCCGTCACCCATCCCGACCTGACCTCGCTGGTCAGCGTCCAGTGGGAGTCCGGCGAAGGGCCCATCCAGGCCGCCCTGACCTCCGGACGCCCCGTCACCTCCGACGACCTGCTGCACGACGACCGGTGGCCCGCGTACCGCACCGAGGCGCTGGAGGCCGGCGTACGCTCCAGCACGACGCTGCCGTACCTGCGCGACGGACTGGCCGTCACCGTCACCGTCTACAGCTTCCGCCCCGGCCTCACCGCGGACCCCGGCGACTGCGCGGCCGCCGCGCTCGGCGACCTCGCCGCCACCGGCCTGGCCCGCGACCGGCACTACCGCCGGGCGCTGGCTGAGGTCGGCCGGCTGGACGCCGCGCTCCGCGCCCGCCCGATCGTCGACCAGGCGTGCGGAATCATGATGTACGTACTGCGCTGCGACGCCGACGAGGCGTTCGGCATGCTGCGCCGGCTCTCCCAGCACACCAACCGCAAGCTCCACGACCTCGCCACCGCCGTCGTCGAGACCCGCGGCCGCGGCCTGGAGCGGGAGCTGCGCGACCTGCGCGAGGAGAACGGCGGGCGCGGACGGGAGGCCCGCGGCGCCTAGTGGTGACGTGTCGTCCCGCGCGGCACCTCCGTGATCTGCAAGGGTGGTCGGGGCCCGGCACCGCGCGGGCCCCGACCACCTGCCGTGGACAGTGGAGGTACGGATGCAGCCGAGCGCCCTGGAGCCGCACCCGGATCCGGACCCGCCCATGGGCCTGCCCGTCCTCCCGGAGCTGGCCGCGCACCTCGCCGCGGCGGCCGACCGCACCGACCCCGAACCGCCCGGCGGTTCCCTGGCCCTGCGCGCCACCGCCTGCGGCTACTTCGAGCGCCGCGGCCTGGCGACCGCCGCCGAACGCGTACTGGCCGGGCCCGGCGCGCCCGCCCTGCTGCTCGCGCTGCTCGCCGCGACCGGCGGCGACGTCGTACTGCCCCGCCCGTGCGCCGCGTGGTACGCCCCGCAGGCCCGGCTGCTGGGCCGCGCCGTGCACCCGGCTCCGGTACCGGCCGAGTCCGGGGGAGTACCGGACCCCTTCACGCTCCTGGAGACGGTGCACCGCGCCCGGGAACGCGGCGGCGACCCGCGGGTACTGCTGGTGTCCGTCGCCGACGACCCCACCGGCACCTGCCCGCCGCCCGAGCAGCTGCACGAGGTGTGCGAGGTGGCGGCCGGCGAGGGACTGTGGATCATCAGCGACGAGACCCGCCGCGACCTGCTGCACGACCCGCACGACACGGTGGTGCTCAGCCCCGCCGAGATGCTGCCCGGCAGCGTCGTCGTCCTCGCCGACCTGCGGGCCACGCTCGTACCGGCCTCCTGGCCCGCCGCGCTCGCCCGCTTCCCCGCCACCGACCCCGGCGAAGTACTGCGCGCCGCCGCGCTCGACGCGCTGACCGGCCTCGCCACCCCGCTGCCGGGCAGCATCTCGGCGGGGCTGAGCACCA
>NZ_NHSG01000235.1:0-8173 GCF_020024005.1 Streptomyces purpurogeneiscleroticus | reverse complement strand
GCTCGGCCAGGCGTGCGCGCAGCCCCGCCGCCGGCCGCGGCCGCGCCTCGCGCGCCGCCGCCGGCTCGGGCCGACTGTCGCGGAAAACGTTCACCTGCGGAAGTCTCGCATCCACCACCGACATTCGCGCGAAGACCAGGCGCACCACCGCCCGCACGGACAACGATCACGCCACGCGCTTCGAGGCTGTGCGGTGCGAGCCGCCCATGAGGGCAGCTGGGGGCAGCCGGGATCAGCCGGGAGCAGTTGGGATCAGCTGGGGGCAGCCGAGAGCAGCGCCTCCAGGGGCCCGCGTGGCCCGTGGAACGCATGCGCGATGATGGACCGGACGGAACGAGACGTACTGCCGCCGGCCCCGTACGGCGGCACGAACGAGCAAGGCCGGCGGCGAGCGGGTTCGCGCCGGTGAGAGGTAATCCCATGGCACCGCGCATCCTGCTGGCCCGGCACGGGCAGACGGAGTGGTCCCTGTCCGGCAAGCACACCGGGCGTACGGACATCCCGCTCCTCGAAGAGGGCCGGCGCGGCGCCAAGCTGCTCGGCGAGCGGCTGCACCGCGCGCCCTGGGACGGGCTCCCGGATGTGGCGGTGCGCACCAGCCCCCTGATCCGCGCCAAGGAGACCTGCGAGCTGGCGGGCTTCGGGGACCGCGCGGCGGACTGGGACGCGCTCATGGAGATCGACTACGGCGCGTACGAGGGGATGACGCCCGCCGAGATCAAGGCGGACCGGCCCGACTGGCTCATCTGGCGGGACGGCGTCCCCGAGGGCGAGACGCTCGCTCAGGTGACACAGCGCGTGGACGGCGTCATCGAGGAGGTGCGCGCGGGCGGCCGCGACGTGCTCGTCTTCGCGCACGGCCACATCCTGCGCTCCCTGTGCGCCCGTTGGCTCGGCGAGGACCTCTCCTTCGGGGCCCGCATCCGCCTCGACCCGACCTCCCTGTCGGTCCTCGGCTGGGCCTACGGCGCCCCGGCCATCGAACGCTGGAACGACACGGGCCACCTGGGCTGAGCGCCGTCGGCCGGTCCGGCCGCGCGCGGCGCCCGGGTACGGACGCGGGCGCTCAGGCCGGGCGGGCCGCCATGGCATGCCGGTCCAGGAAGGCGGCGACGCCCGTGGCGCGGCGCTGCGGGCGCAGCGCCTCGGCCGTACCGGCCAGCATCGTACGGATGCGGGCCGAGCCGACCTCGCCCAGCAGCTCCAGGGCGCGGAGCCCGGCGGCGGCCGCCTCGTCGGGCGCGCCGCTGCCCGCCAGATCGCCCGCCAGCTCCGCAGTGAACAGCGCGATGTTGCGCGTGAAGTGCGGGTTCTGGAGTGCCACGGCGCGGCGCGCGAGCTCCGCCGCGCGCCCCCGTTCCCCCAGCGCCGACCAGCACTGCGCCTCCAGGCCCGCGAGTTCGGCGTCCCCGTAGAAGGACATCCACTCCGGGTCGGCGTCGGACGGCCCGTGGGCGAAGAGCCGGTGCGCCCGCAGCAGCGCCTCCTCGCAGCCCGCCCGGTCGCCGAGCCCCGCCCAGCCGCCCGCCTCGCGCAGCGCCAGCAGGGACAGCAGGCGGCGCGAGGAGAGGTGCTTCGCGGCGTGCTGGGCGGCCTGCGCGGCGCGTACCGCCTCACGCGGCCGGCCCGCGTCCCGGGCGAGGAACGCGGTGTTGCAGAACGCGTGCGCCTCCAGAGCCGGGTCGCCCGCCACCCGCGCGGTGGCCAGCGCCTCCGCGTAGTGCGAGCGGGCGTCCCCGAAGCGGCCCGAGTCGTGGGCCAGCCAGCCCACCGAGATGGCCAGTTCGCCGGCGCCCGCGTGCAGCCGGTCGGCGACCGACTGGCGGTGCGTCCCGGCGTCCAGGAGTTCGTAGGCGGCGCGCAGCGGCTGGGCCGCGCGCTGGTAGATGCCCTCGGCGCCGTGCCGGTCGTCCAGCAGCCGGATGCGGCGCACCGCGTCCTCCACGGCCGCCGCCTCGGCTCCTCCCGCGCGTCTCGCGCCGCCCATGAGGGGCGGTACGGACTCTGCGGACCCGAGGGGCGCCAGGCCGGCGATCCCCAGCGCGGCGGCCGGGCCGCCGGTCATGAACGCGCGACGCAGCACGTCGCTCTCCTCGTAGCTCTGAGTGGATGTGTCGCGGTGGTTCAGGGTGGAGGTGTCGTAGTGGTCGTGCGGTGCCGGGCGCGCGGCGTCCGTGTGCGCCCGCGCGCCCCGTCCGCGTACCGACTCGCGCGGTGCGAACCCCATGTCGGCCGGGGAGAGGCCGGGGAACATGTGCCGGAACACCCGCTCGTAGGCGTAGTTGGGGCACCGGATCTCCCCGGCTTCGACGCGCCCCACGTAGCGCGCGTCGCACGAGACCTGCTCGCCGATCTCGCGGGCGGCCCGGCGCACGGCAGCCGCGAACTCGCCGGGGGACAGCCGGCCGCGCAACTGCCGGAAGGCGGTGTTCGGGCGGGCCGGCAGGTCGCGGGCCGGCGCTGCTGGACCTGTGGGTGACGTCATGGCGGGCCCTCTGCATGCCATCCGTGCGGCGGTGCCGCACACTGGGCGGCGCGGCGGGAAGACGGTACCGTCCGTGACACCCGCGATACGGACAGTTTGTTTACAAAAGGGATATCTCACCCGGCATCCGCCATGAAGTGCCATCCTTTACAGCGTCCTGACGCCGTTGCTGTTGACGCGCTTTCGCGTTGCATCAGGTGTAAGGAGCGGCGCGTCAGGAGGAGGGGTTTCCGTGCTGAAGGCCGGCGGGGGCAAGGGTGTCGTCGAGACCGCTTCGGGTGTGCAGGGTGGTGCCGGGGCCGCCGTCACCGGGACCGCCGAGCCGCCGCGCGACCTCGACCTGGTCACGGTGCCGGCCCGGCAGGGCCTGGAGGCGGTGGACATCCTCCGGCTGCGGGACGGCGTCGGCCCGGTCCTGCACGACGGCGCGTGCGACACCCTCGGCTTCCTGGTGCCCCCGGGCACGGCCGACGGCTGGGACCTGCCCGGCAGTGCCTGTACGCAGACGTACGACGGCGGGCGGGGGAGCAGCGTACGGGGCGCGGACGAGCCGCCGGTGGCCGGCACGGGCTGGCTGGTCCCCCCGGAGGGCGCGTTCGCCGCGGCGACCGACCCCGTGGTGCTGCGCGCCGCGCTCGGCGAGGCGGCCCGCACGATCGAGGCCGTCGACCGCTGCTGCTGAGCGGCCCCCGCGGCCTGCGGCCGGTCCGGCCCCGTCGGGGATACTGGCCGGATGGCGAAGAACAGGCGGGTGCGTGCGGCACGGGAGCCGGTGACGGCGGAGGTGGCCGGCGGCCGCGCCGAGCTGCGGCCCGACCGGGACCGGCCGCGCGGCTGGATGCTGCTGATCGACGGCGCCCCGCAGTCCTTCGTGGACCTCGACGACCCGGTGTTCCTCGACTTCCCCTACCAGCGTCGCATCGGCCACATCGCCGACCTCGCGGCCCCGCCCGGCAAGCCGCTGCGCGTCCTGCACCTCGGAGGCGGCGCGCTCACCCTGGCGCGTTACGTCGCGGCGACCCGCCCCCGCTCCACCCAGCAGGTCGTGGAGATCGACGCGCCGCTCGTGCAGTTCGTCCGCGAGCAGCTGCCGCTGGACTCCGGGGCGCGCGTCAAGGTACGCGGCGGCGACGCCCGTGCCGGGCTCGCCAAGGTCCCGGACGGCTGGGCCGATCTGATCATCGCGGACGTCTTCAGCGGTGCCCGTACGCCCGCGCACCTGACCAGCACCGAGTTCGTCACCGAGGCGGCGCGGGTGCTGGCGCCCGGCGGCTGGTACGCGGCCAACCTCGCGGACGGCCCGCCGCTGGCCTTCGTACGCGCCCAGATCGCCACCGTGGGCACGGTCTTCGATGAGCTGTGCCTGACCGCGGCGCCCTCGGTGCTGCGCGGCAAGCGCTTCGGGAACGCCGTACTGCTCGCCGCCGGCGGCCCGCTGCCGGTCGCCGAGCTGACCCGGCGGGCCGCGACCGACCCGGAGACCGGCCGCGTCGAACACGGGCGGGCGCTGCGGGATTTCGCAGGCGGCGCGGTGCCGGTCACGGACGCCACCGCGGTCGCCTCGCCCGCGCCGCCGCCGGGCACCTTCGACTGAGAGCGCGGCGCCGCGTCTCTACTGGGCGTGGTTGTCCGTGGTGACGACCGGCGGATGGCCGTTCCAGGCGGAGATCACCGAGGTGTGGTCATTGCCCCGGGTGAAGTCGACCCGGAGCCAGCCGTCCTGTTTCCACACCTGCATCTGCCAGCCGGGCCCGGGGGTCGCCGACACCAGTTCCGCGTGCGAGGGCTTCAGGTCCAGGACGACCCGGCCGCCGTCGGTGCGGTAGCTCCTGACCGTGCCCGCGTCCCCGTCCCCGCCGCCGTCCGGCGCGGTGGCGGAGCGGCTCGGCGCCGGGGTGTGCGGCGGTGCGGCCGGCTCTTCCGGCCGCGTGGTCTGCCGGGTAGGGGAGGGCGACGGCGTGCCGGAGGGCTTGGGGCGGTGGGTGGAGGACGCGCGGGGTGCGGCGCCGCTCTCGGATTCGGGCTGCGCGCCAGGCGCGTTGTCGGAGATCGGGAGCGCGCGCGGCGGGTCGTACGCCGTACCGGAGACCACCGTGTGCACGCCGAACCACGACAGCGTGACCGCGGCGCCCGTCGCCAGTGTCCAGGCGCCCGCATGAATGAGTCCTCGTAGCACCCGGTTCATACTGCACCACCCCGGGCGCCGCGCACGACGCTCCGCCACAGGGCCGTGCGAAACGGACCACAGGGCCATGCGAAACGGACGACGATCGTCAATCGCCGGTCAAGAACCGCACCCGAATGGCGTACGGTGCCGCCCATGGCTCGTGTGCTCGTGGTCGAGGACGACCAGTTCGTACGCTCGGCCCTCATCCGGCATCTGTCCGACGCCGCACACACCGTGCGCAGCGTCGGCACCGCCCTGGAGGCGCTGCGCGAGGTGGCCCAGGTCGGCTTCGACGTGGTCGTCCTGGACCTCGGCCTGCCCGACCTGGACGGCCGCGAGGCGTTGAAGATGCTGCGCGGCATCACCGATGTCCCCGTGATCGTCGCCACAGCGCGCGACGACGAGGCCGAGATCGTCCGATTGCTCAACGACGGCGCCGACGACTACCTCACGAAGCCGTTCTCCGTGGAACATCTGTCCGCCCGGATGGCCGCCGTACTGCGCCGCGCCCAAGGAGCCGCGGGCGGGCCGCCGCCCTCCCGAATACTCCAGGTCGGCGGCCTGACCGTCGACCCGCTGCGCCGCCGGGCCGACCTGGACGGCGCGCCGCTGGACCTGACCCGCCGCGAGTTCGATCTGCTGGCGTTCCTGGCCGGGCGCCCCGGCGTGGTCGTGCCCCGCAAGGAACTGCTCGCCGAGGTGTGGCAGCAGTCCTACGGCGACGACCAGACCATCGACGTCCACCTGTCCTGGCTGCGCCGCAAGCTGGGCGAGACCGCCGCCAGCCCCCGGTACCTGCACACGCTGCGGGGCGTCGGCGTCAAGCTGGAGCCGCCGCAGGCGGAATCACCGCAGGCCGGGCCCCTGCCGTGAGATGGGCGCTGGTCAAGGTCGCGCTCGCGGTCACGGCCATGGTGGTGATCGCGTTCGCCGTCCCGCTCGGCATGGTCGTCAAGGAGCTGGCCCGGGACCGCGCGTTCGCCAACGCCGAGCGGCAGGCCGCCGCGATCGGCCCAGTACTCGCCATCACCACCGACCGTGCGGCGCTGACCCGCGCGGTCGCCAGCGCCGAGACCGGGCCCGGCGGCCAGCTCGGCGTCCACGTACCGCCGACGGGCCGGGGCGGCGCGCCCGCGGTGATCGGCGCGGGCCGGGCGGCGGCAGCGGACGTCGCACGGGCCGCCCGGTACGGCCGCGCGTCCGTCACCACCGTCCGCGGCGGCTCCTCGCTGCTCCAGCCCACCGCGGTCGCCTCGGGCACCGCCGTGGTCGAGGTCTTCGTCCCGGAAGCGGCGGTCACCAACGGCGTCACGACGTCCTGGGTCCTGCTCGCCGGGGTCGGCCTCGCGCTGATCGTCGGCTCGGTCGCTGTCGCCGACCGGCTCGGCACCCGGATGGTGCGGCCCGCCGAGCGGCTCGCGGGCGCGGCGCACGACCTGGGCGACGGAAAGCTGGGCGTACGGGTCCTGGAGGACGGCCCCAAGGAGCTGCGCTCGGCGGCCGTGGCCTTCAACTCCATGGCCGACCAGGTCGTCCAGCTGCTCGCCAACGAACGCGAGCTGGCCGCCGACCTCAGCCACCGCCTCCGTACGCCGCTGACCGTGCTGCGCCTGAACGCGGCCTCGCTCGGCGACGGCCCGGCCGCCGAGCACACCCGCGCCGCCGTCGCTCAGCTGGAGCGCGAGGTGGACCAGATCATCCGTACCGCGCGCGAGCAGCAGGCGGTGACCCAGCAGGTGGCGGCGGCAGCCGGGTGCGACGCGGCCGAGGTGATCCGGGAGCGGATGGGGTTCTGGTCGGCGCTCGCGGAGGACGAGGGGCGCACGGTACGAGTGGCGGGCGCGGACCGTCCCGTACGCGTCCCCGTCGCGCGCCCCGAGCTGGCCGCCGCGCTGGACGCGCTCCTCGGCAACGTCTTCCGGCACACCCCCGAAGGCACCGCGTTCGCCGTGGACGTGCACAACGCCGAGGACGCGGTGATCGTCCTGGTGTCGGACGCCGGGCCCGGCATCGCCGACCCGGCCGCCGCGCTGCGGCGCGGCCACGGCCAGGGCGGCGACGGCTCGACCGGGCTGGGCCTGGACATCGTCCGCCGCCTCGCGGAGTCCACCGGCGGCGACGTCCGGATCGGCCGCTCGGTCCTGGGCGGTACCGAGGTACGCATCTGGCTCGCCCTGCACGACAGGCGCGGCCGCGGGTCCGCAGGCCGCCGCCACCGGGCCCGCCGCCGGCTGGGCCGGCTCCGCCGCCGGATGCCCGCGGCCCGGCGCCTCAAAGCGCGGCGCGCAGCACCCGCTTAACCCGTCCCTTTCGCTTCCTTAAGCGGCCCATAAGTCCGCTGCCCGGCGCGCGGAACCTACCGATTGTCCGTTTCCCGCTCGCTAGCGTGCGGGACGTCACCCCCCACGGGACACCCCCCACGAGACAACAGGCAGGCAGCAGATGACTTCTCCGGTACACCGCCGCCGTACGAGCCGCACGGCCAAGCTGATCGGCGCGGGCGCCGCCGCCGCGCTCGCCGCGGGCGGCGCGTTCGCCGTCGCCGGCGCGGCCCAGGCGAGCAAGGCCACGCCGGCCGAACAGGCCGCGGCGGGCGGCGCGTTCGCCCCGTACGTCGACACCTCGCTCAGCCCCGCGTACGACCTCGTGGGGACGGCGGAGAAGACCGGGGTGAAGACCTTCAACCTCGCCTTCATCACCTCCGGCGGCGGCTGCGACCCCAAGTGGGGCGGCAGCGGCGCGCTGGACAGTGACCCGGTCGCGCAGCAGATACCGAAGCTGCGCGCCGAGGGCGGCGACGTACGCGTGTCGTTCGGCGGCGCGGCCGGCTCCGAGCTGGGGCTGGCCTGCGGCTCGGCGGACGAACTGGCCGCCGCGTACGGCAAGGTCGTCGACGCGTACGACCTGAAGAAGGCCGACTTCGACATCGAGGGCGGCGCGCTGCCGAACGCCGAGGCCAACACCCGCCGCGCGCAGGCCATCGCCGAGCTCCAGAAGGCCCACCCGGACCTGGACGTCTCCTTCACCCTCCCCGTCATGCCCGAGGGACTGACCCAGGACGGCGTGAGCCTCCTCGCCGACGCCAGGAAGAATGGGGTGAAGATCTCCGCCGTCAACATCATGGCGATGGATTACGGGGCCTCGTACGACGGCGACATGGGGAAGTACGCGATCCAGGCCGCCACCGCCACCCAGAAACAGGTCAAGGACGCCCTCGGGCTGAGCGAGGCGGACGCCTGGAAGACCGTCGCCGTGACCCCGATGATCGGCGTCAACGACGTGGCGACCGAGATCTTCACGCAGGACGACGCCAAGGAGCTCGCGGACTTCGCCGCCACCCAGCACCTCGGCTGGCTGTCGATGTGGTCCGCCACCCGCGACAAGGCGTGCGACGGCGGCTCCTCCGGCACCGCCCAGCCGACCTGCAGCTCCATCGACCAGCAGCCGCTGGACTTCACCAAGGCCCTCGGCGCCTACCAGGGCTGACCCGGCCCCCACACCACCCCCCACACGGCGGGGCG
>NZ_NHSG01000234.1:0-10527 GCF_020024005.1 Streptomyces purpurogeneiscleroticus | reverse complement strand
CCCCAGCCCGTCCGGCGATTGAGGACCGGGGTCCGGGGCGGAGCCCCCCCCCGCGGCGGAGCCGCAAATGTCACGGCCGGGAAGGGGCGGGACCGGGGCACTCTCCCCTCCCGGTTACGATCGCGAGTAAGCGACCGTTAACCGGGAGGGCGGCCATGGGCAACGACCAGCACGAAGAGCGTTACGGCGAGCACGTAGCAATCCGGCGCCACGGCGACCACGTAGCCGAACTCGTCATGGACCGCCCCAAGGCGATGAACGCCGTCTCCACGGACATGGCCCGCGCCCTCACCGCCGCCACCGACGCCCTCGCCGCCGACCGCACCGTACGGACCGTAGTCCTCACCTCCACGCACGACCGTGCGTTCTGCGTCGGCGCCGACCTCAAGGAGCGCAACTCCTTCACCGACGCCGACCTGATGCGCCAGCGCCCGTACACCCGCGCCGCCTACACCGGCGTACTCGAGCTGCCGATGCCCACCATCGCGGCCGTGCACGGCTTCGCGCTCGGCGGCGGCTTCGAGCTGGCGCTCTCCTGCGACCTGATCGTGGCCGACCCCACCGCCGTCGTCGGCCTCCCCGAGGTCTCCGTCGGCGTGATCCCCGGCGGCGGCGGTACGCAGCTGCTGCCGCGCCGGGTGGGCGCGGCCCGCGCGGCCGAGCTGGTCTTCACCGCGCGCCGCGTCGAGGCCGCCGAGGCCGCCGAGTTGGGCCTGATCGACCAGCTGGTCGGCGCGGGCGAGGACCGTACGGAGGCGCTGGAGCTGGCCGCGCGGATCGCCCGCAACTCGCCCGTCGGACTGCGCGCCGCCAAGCGCGCCATGCGCCTGGGGCACGGCCTGGACCTGCGGACCGGCCTGGACCTGGAGGACGGCGCCTGGCGCAGCGTCGCGTTCTCCGGCGACCGGGCCGAGGGCGTGGCCGCCTTCAACGAGAAGCGGACGCCGGACTGGCCGGGGGAGTGATCCCGGCCGTACTCGCTCCCGTACCCCGGTAGCTGTCCGTGACCCCATAAGGGGCGGACTGTGGCAAACCTTCCTACTCTGTAAGGTCAAGGCGCGCCTACGGTTACGGATTGTGAGGGCCGGTGACGGGCGAAGCGGTGGGCGGTAGCGAATACGGGTGCGACGCCCGGCTGCGGGCCGTCGTGGCGCTCGCGCAGGCCATGGCCGCCGCCCACCACCCCGAGGAATCGGCGCATGCCGCGGCACAGGGCGCGTGCCGGGCGCTGGGCGGTTCCTTCGCTGCGGTCTCCGTCTGGGAGCGCCAGCTCGGCCGGCTGCGGGTCCTGGTGAACGTCGGCGACCTGGCGGACGGCGAGCAGGAGTATCCGGACGACGAGTCCTATCCGGTGCACGAGTTCCCGGAGATCGTCGGCTTCCTGCATGAGCGGTGGGCGGGCGGCGGCGAGCCCGAAGCCTGGGTGGAGACCGCCGACGGGCCGCACGAGGAGGGCTCGTACTGCCATCAGCGCGTGGCCGCGCTGCGCCGCCGCGGCCGGGGCAGCTGCGTGGTCGCGCCGATCGTGCTGCACGGCCGGGCCTGGGGCGAGCTGTACGTGGCCCGGCCGCGCGGCGCGCCGGTCTTCGCCCGGGACGACGCGGACTTCGCGACGGTCCTGGCCGCGGTGGCGGCGGCCGGCATCGCCCAGACCGAGCGGCTGGCCGAGGCCCGCAGGCTGGCCTTCACCGACGCGCTGACCGGGCTGGCCAACCGGCGCGCGGTCGACATGCGGCTGGACGAGGCGCTGGAGCGGCACCGTGCCGACGGCACGGTCGTCAGCCTGGCGGTCTGCGACCTCAACGGGCTGAAGCGGGTGAACGACACCCAGGGGCACGCGGCGGGCGACCGGCTGCTGGAGCGTTTCGGGTCGGTGCTGTCGCTGTGCGGCGCGATACTGCCGGGCACCCTCGCGGCCCGCCTCGGCGGCGACGAGTTCTGCCTGCTCGCGGTCGGCCCGCCGGCCGCGGACGTGGAGCGGGTCGCGGCGGAACTGTGCCGCCGCGCGGGTGCGTTGGACCTCGGTGAGGGCGTGGCGGTCGGCGTCGCCTCCACCGGCGATCCGGTCGGTGAGGTGCGGTCGGCGCGCCGCCTCTTCCGGCTCGCGGACGCCGCGCAGTACCGCGCCAAGGCGGCGCGTTCGCCGGGCCCGGTGGTGGCGGGCCGGGACGGCGGCGAGGACGACCCGGTCGTCCGCATGGCGGATGCGCCGGACCGCGGCCCGGCGCCGCACGGGGAGCGCCGCCGGTTCCGCCGCTGAACGCGTGCGTCCTGCGAGGCAGGACCCGTGCGTCCTGCGGGGTAAGGGGTGCGGCTGTACCCCGCTGATGACATCTGCGCTTTCACTCTCTAGGGTGCCTGAATATGGATATGCACACCGTGGTGCTGGGGACGACCGGCACGACCGCTCAGGACGTCATCGACGTGGCCCGTGGCGCCGCCCGGATCGAGGTGTCCGCCGACGCCCGCGCGGCCGTCGCTGCCTCCCGCGCCTTCATCGACGACCTCGCCGCCAAGCCGGACCCGGTCTACGGCGTCTCCACCGGCTTCGGCGCGCTCGCCGTCCGGCACATCAGCCCCGAGCTCCGCGCCCAGCTGCAGCGCAACATCGTCCGCTCGCACGCGGCCGGCATGGGCCCGCGCGTGGAGCGCGAGGTGGTCCGCGCGCTGATGTTCCTCCGCCTGAAGACCCTGGCCTCGGGCCGTACGGGCGTACGCCCCCTCGTCGTCGACACGATGGCGGAGCTGCTGAACGCGGGCATCACCCCTGTCGTCCACGAGTACGGCTCGCTCGGCTGCTCCGGCGACCTCGCGCCGCTCTCGCACTGTGCGCTGACCCTGATGGGCGAGGGCGAGGCCGAGGGGCCCGACGGCGTTGTACGGCCCTCCGGCGAGCTGCTGGCGGCCCATGGCATCGAGCCCGTCGAGCTGCGCGAGAAGGAGGGCCTGGCCCTTCTGAACGGCACCGACGGCATGCTCGGCATGCTGGTCATGGCCTGTGCCGACCTCGCCCGCCTGTTCACCTCGGCCGACATCACCGCCGCGCTCTCCCTGGAGGCGCTGCTCGGTACGGACAAGGTCCTCGCGCCCGAGCTGCACGCCATCCGCCCGCATCCGGGCCAGGCCGCCTCGGCCGCCAACATGCTGAAGGTGCTCACCGGCTCCGAGCTCACCGGCCACCACCAGGACGACGCGCCGCGCGTCCAGGACGCCTACTCCGTGCGCTGCGCCCCGCAGGTCGCGGGCGCGGGCCGGGACACCCTCGCGCACGCCCGCCTGGTCGCCGAGCGCGAGCTGGCCGCGGCCGTGGACAACCCCGTCGTCCTGGAGGACGGCCGGGTGGAGTCCAACGGCAACTTCCACGGCGCCCCGGTCGCCTATGTCCTGGACTTCCTCGCCATCGCCGCCGCCGACCTCGGCTCGGTCGCCGAGCGCCGCACCGACCGGCTGCTGGACAAGAACCGCTCGCACGGGCTGCCCGCCTTCCTGGCCGGCGACCCGGGCGTGGACTCCGGCCTGATGATCGCCCAGTACACGCAGGCCGCGCTGGTCAGCGAGATGAAGCGGCTCGCGGCCCCGGCCTCGGTGGACTCCATCCCGTCCTCCGCCATGCAGGAGGACCACGTCTCGATGGGCTGGTCGGCGGCGCGCAAGCTGCGGACCGCGATCGACAACCTCACCCGCGTCGTCGCCGTCGAGATGTACGCGGCGACCCGCGCGGTGGAGATGCGCGAGGGCGTGACCCCGTCGCCCGCCACCCGCGCGGTGCTGGACGCCGTACGGGCCGAGGGCGTGCAGGGCCCCGGAGAGGATCGTTTCCTCGCGCCCGACCTGGCGGCGGCGTACGACGTCGTGCGCAGCGGCAAGCTGGTCGAGGCCGTCGAGTCGGTCACCGGCAAGCTGGCCTGACGCGCGGAGCGGACGGCCTGGAAGTGGCGCGAGGTCTCGCGGGCTTTCAGGCCGTCTCGCCGCGCGAGCGGCGCACGGCGAGGGTGACCAGGGCGGCCCCGACGCCGAGGAAGGCCGTGCCGCCGACGGCGTACGGGGTGGTGTCGAGGGAGCCGGAGTCGGCGAGCCGGACCTCGCCCGAGCCCTGCGTGCCGTCCGTGCCGGCCGCGACCTGTGTACCGGGGGCGACCCGCCCCTGCTCACCGGCCCCCGCAGTCGTGTCCGTACCGGCCCGTACGTCCTGGCCCACGGCCGGGGCGGCGGAGTGCCGCGTTCCTTCGTCGTGCTCGGCCGTGGCGTTCGCCGACGGCACGAAACAGAGCGCGATCAGCACCGAACCGGCCGCAGCGGCAGTCACCAGTGGTCGGCGTGCGGTCACGGAACGATCCCCCTTCACGGCTCGGCGGTTGGGCCGTTACCCAGATGTTAGTAACAGCCGCGGGTCGCGGGGAAGCCAGGGGCCCGACGTGCTTACGCTCCGTGGCATGAGCAACGGTGACACATCACGCTTTGTCCGCCTGCGCGTCGACCTGGTCATGGAGATCACGGACCCCGACCTGCTGACCGGCGCGGCCCTCGACGGGATCAGCGACGAGGATCATCTGTCCGATCAGGAGCGCAGCTACGCGCGGCAAGCGGTCCAGGCGGAGCCGGCCGAGGCCGTCGCGCACCTCGTCGACCCCTTCGACCTCGTCAACGACGTCCCCGGCGTCGAACTCACCCAGGCGTCCTGGACCAGCGAGGAGACCGATTACGACCCCGAGGCCGAGGAGTGGGATCTCGGGGACGCGGGGGACGACGAAGAACTCGTCTGAGGCCGTTTTCTCCGGCGCGGAGCCTGGGTGTCCTTTCCCACACTTTCCTGTGCATGGAACGGCAAAACGGGAACAGGCGTTCATCATGGGAGCGACTGGGGCCAAGTGTGCCCAGATGGCTCGGGGAGGATCCCAGGTTCCGTAGCAATGGAGTAGTGACTGATGACGGACAGCAAGCGCCGCAAGGGCTTCATAGCCACCGCCGGGCTGCTGAGCGGGGCACTGGCGCTCGCAGCCTGCGGCGGCGGTGCTGACCAGGCGAGTGGTGACAGTGGCGGCTCGGGGCCGCCAGAGAAGCACGAGAAGCAGGAACAGGTCGACCGGGCGGCCGCAAAGGACGCCTCGGACGCCAAGATCAAGATCGCTCCGAAGAGCGGCACGGACGACGCGGGCATCAACAGCGACACCAAGGTCAGCGTCTCGGACGGCAAGCTGACCGACGTCACGATGACCTCCGTGGAGTCCAAGGAGCAGGTGGCCGGCACGCTCGCGCCCGACGGCAAGTCCTGGCAGCCGCAGTCCCCGCTGAAGCGCTCCACGCAGTACCGGATCACCGCGCACGCCGAGGACTCCAAGGGCCGCACGGCGGTCGAGCACTCCACGTTCAGCACCGTCTCGCCCACCAACAGCTTCATCGGCAACTTCACCCCCGAAGACGGCTCGACCGTCGGCGTGGGCATGCCGGTGTCGCTGAACTTCGACAAGCCGGTCAAGAACAAGGCCGCCGTCGAGTCGAAGATCAAGGTCGCGGCGAGCAGCAACCAGAAGGTCGTCGGCCACTGGTTCAGCGACACCCGCCTGGACTTCCGCCCGCAGGAGTACTGGAAGGCCGGCTCCAAGGTCACCATGGACCTCGACCTGGACGGCGTGGAGGCGTCGCCCGGTGTGCGGGGCATCCAGGACAAGACCGTCAGCTTCGACGTGGGCCGCTCCCAGGTGAGCACCGTCGACGCCAAGACGCACCAGATGACCGTGGTGCGGGACGGCAAGACCGTGAAGCGGATCCCGATCTCGGCCGGCGGCCAGGAGAACCCGACCTACAACGGTCAGCTGGTGATCTCCGAGAAGTTCGAGCAGACCCGCATGGACGGCTCGACGGTCGGCTTCAAGAAGAAGAACGGCAAGGGCGAGTACGACATCCCCGATGTCCCGCACGCCATGCGGCTGTCGAACTCCGGCACCTTCATCCACGGCAACTACTGGGGCAAGGGCATCTTCGGCAAGGCCAACACCAGCCACGGCTGCATCGGCCTGGAGGACGCCAAGGGCGCCAAGAACGCCAAGACCGACGGCGCCTGGTTCTACAACAACTCCCTCCTCGGTGACGTGGTCGTCATGAAGAACTCCCCGGACAAGACGATCCAGCCCGACAACGGCCTGAACGGCTGGAACATGGACTGGTCCCAGTGGACGGCGGGCAGCGCCCTGCAGTGACCCGGGCGGCTCGACCCGACCCGACCCGACAGCTCACCGGCCTGACGGCTTCCCCGAGCCGTGCGCGGGCGGCACTCCGGACACCGGTCCGGGTGCCGCCCGCCGCTGTTTCCGGCCGCACCGTACGCGTCCGTACAGTGATCCGGTGGGCAACAAGGGCGAGGGGCGCGGCGGGCGCCGGGAGAGCGCGGCCGGGAACGGCGCCGGGGAGAGCGTGGCACGCGTACTGGGCGCGGTCCGGTACGCCGCGGACGGCAGAACCGCCGAGGACGCCGTCGAGGCCGGGGCATCGGCGCTGAGCGCGGACCCGGCCGGTCCCGAGGCCGTGGGCCGGGCCCTGCTGGCCGCCGCTGCGGCCACCGTGCGTGGCTGCTGGGAGGGCGGCTGGCACCCCGCCGACCTGGTACGCCTCGTACGGCGCGCCGGTGCGGCACCCGAGCTCGCCGCCGACCTCGTCGCCGCCGAGCTCCGCCGCTACCCCGCAGAGGAACTCCCGCCGCGCTGGCCCGCGCAGCTGCGCGAGGCGGGCGCCGAGGTCTGGTGGCCGGACGACGGCGGTTACCCGGACGCGCTGGCCCGGCGCCGCCGCACCACCCGCTTCGAGGCGCTCTGCGCCGTCCTGGAGGTGCTGCGCGTCCTCGGCCGGCTGCCCCGCGTCACGCCTACGGGGCCGCTCCCGGGGACGCCGGGCGAGCGGACGGCCGGTACGGCTCACTCCGGTGCGCGCCCGGCCGACGAGCCGCGCGTCCTCGGCCGCATCCGCGGCCTGCTCGCCAAGGCCGAGTCCACCGCCTTCCCCGAGGAGGCCGAGGCGCTCTCCGCGAAGGCCCAGGAGCTGATGGCGCGGCACAGCGTCTCCGAGGCGCTGCTCGCGGGCGCCGCGCCCGCCGGCGGCCCGGAGACCCTGCGCATCGGCGTCGAGGGCCCGTACGAGAACGCCAAGGCGCTGCTTCTGGACGCGGTGGCCGTCGCCAACCGCTGCCAGGCCGTCTGGTCCCCGGACGCCGCCTTCACCACTCTCGTCGGCTTCGCGCCGGACCTGGACGCCGCCGAACTGCTCTACACCTCCCTCCTCGTCCAGGCCACCACCGCGATGAACCGCGCGGCCGACACGCACCACGCCCGCGGCAAGTCCCGCCGTACCAAGGACTTCCGCCAGTCCTTCCTCGCCGGCTACGCCTCCCGCATCCGCGACCGCCTCACCGACGCCGCCGACCACGTCACCGCCGAGGCCGCAGAGGGGACGCCGGACCTGCTGCCGGTACTGGCCGCCCGCGATCTCGCGGTCCAGGAGCGGACCGGCGTGCTCTTCCCCGAGACCACGGCGGTACGGATGCGAGGCGTACGGGACGCGGAGGGCCTCCACCAGGGCGCGGCGGCCGCGGACCGCGCCCGGCTGGACGGCGGCGGGCCGTAAGGCTCCTTGGACTGCTGCCCCACAAGCCCCAACTCTCACGCTGGTAACGCCACTTCCCACTGGTACCGTCACTTCCCGGTGGCCCGGTACGCACCGGTACCGGCCCGGAGGGGAACGGACAAACGGCATGGCGGACGGCGACGGGCACGCGGAGAACATCTCCCGGATCAACACCGGGGTCGCGCACAACGCCCGGGTCTGGAACCACTGGCTCGGCGGCAAGGACAACTACGCCGTCGACCGCGAGGTCGGCGACCACATCACCGGCCTGTACCCGAGCATCGGCGAAGTGGCACGCGCCGACCGGGCATTCCTCGGCCGCGCCGTGCGCCACCTCGCGGGCGAGGCCGGCGTCCGCCAGTTCCTCGACATCGGCACCGGCCTGCCCACCGCCGACAACACCCACGAGGTCGCCCAGCGCGTCGCGCCCGACTCCCATGTGGTCTACGTCGACAACGACCCCATCGTCCTCACCCACGCCCGCGCGCTGCTGACCAGCGCGCCCGGCGGCGCCACCGACTACATCGACGCGGACGCGCACGACCCGGACGCGATCCTGGACGCGGCTGCCCGGACCCTCGACCTCGGCCGACCCGTCGCGATCATGCTCCTCGGCATCCTCAACTTCGTCCTCGACACCGAGCGGGCGCAGCGGACCGTGGACCGACTGCTCGCCGCCGTACCGTCCGGCAGCCACCTCGTCCTCACCCACCCCACCCTCGAACTGGGCGGCGAGGGCAACGCCGAGGCCATGCGCTTCTGGAACGAGAACGCCACCCCGCCGATCACCGCCCGCAGCGGCGCGGAGATCGCCCGCTTCGCCGCGGGCCTGGACCTGCTCCCGCCCGGCCTGGTCTCCTGCACCCACTGGCGCCCGGACCCCGCCCCGGACGGCACTCCCACCGAACCCCCGCAGGTCGCCCAGTACGCCCTGGTGGCCCGCAAGCCCTGAGGGCCTGTCCCGTCTTCTTTCCTCTCTTTGACCCCGGGCGTTGACGGCCTGGTGTCACCGGGCGTTGAGCGGGCACACCAAGGAAACGCACCCGAGAAGTGATCAAGCGATCAGCCGGCGCGGCCGCGCAGTTCCGGGCCCGCCGCCGGCGCGGAGAGGAGCAGCGGTGGCCAAGACGCTCGTGGTGGTCGGTGCCGGGCCGGGGCGGGGCATG
Organism: Streptomyces purpurogeneiscleroticus; assembly: GCF_020024005.1. Taxonomy (NCBI): domain Bacteria; kingdom Bacillati; phylum Actinomycetota; class Actinomycetes; order Kitasatosporales; family Streptomycetaceae; genus Streptomyces; species Streptomyces purpurogeneiscleroticus. The sequence goes on along the minus strand of NZ_NHSG01000234.1, from coordinate 1,747 downwards.
GGGGTGGCCCGCGCGTTCGGGCGCCACGGCTACCGGGTCGGACTCGTCGCCCGTACGAAGGACCGGCTGGACGCCCAGGTCGCCGAGCTGGCCGGGCTGGACATCCCCGCCGCCGCGTTCCCCGCGGACATCCGCGACCGCGACGCGCTGGCCGCCGCCCTCGCGCAGGTGACCGAGGCGCTGGGCCCCGCCGACGTACTGGACTACGGCCCCGGCCCGTCAGGACCGGTCACGCACGCCGCCCAGACCACCGCCGCCGCGGCCACCGCCCAGTTCGACCTCTACGTCCTCGGTGCGATCACCGCCGTGGGCCAGATCCTCCCGGACATGCTCGCCCGTGGCTCCGGCACGGTCCTGATCACCACCGGCGCCGCGGCGACGGTCCCCACCCCGTCCCTCGCCAACGCCGGCCTGGCCATGGCCGCCCTCCGCAACTACGCACAGACCCTGCACGCCGAACTCGCCCCGCTCGGCATCCACACCGCCACGGTCACGATGACGGCCCCACCGTCGTCCCCGACCGCGGCGGACACGATCGGCGCGGCCTACTACGGCATACACGAACGCCACACCCCACCCGAAGCCCTCATCGGCCCCACGGGAACCCTCACACCCCAGGCCCCTCCGTCGTCTCAGTCCTCCGCCTGAGCCACCCCCACCGGGCAGGAGACGCCCGTGCCGCCGATGCCGCAGTAGCCTGCGGGGTTTTTGTCGAGGTACTGCTGGTGGTAGGGCTCGGCCGGGTAGAAGGGGCCGGCCGGGAGGAGTTCGGTGGTGATGTCGGAGTAGCCGGACGCGGTGAGGACCTTCTGGTAGGCGTCGCGGGAGGCTTCGGCGGTCTGCTGCTGGGCGGGGGAGTGGGTGTAGATCGCGGAGCGGTACTGCGTGCCGACGTCATTGCCCTGGCGGAAGCCCTGGGTGGGGTTGTGGGATTCCCAGAACACCTTGAGGAGGGCGGCGTACGAGACCTTCGAGGGGTCGAAGACGACGCGGACCGCTTCCGTGTGGCCGGTGTGGCCGCTGCAGACCTCTTCGTACGTGGGGTTCGGCGTGTGGCCGCCCTGGTAGCCGACGAGGGTGGTCCATACGCCTTCGGTCTGCCAGAACTTGCGCTCGGCGCCCCAGAAGCAGCCCAGCCCGAAGTCGGCGATCTCCAGGCCCTCCGGGTACGGGCCGAGCAGGGCGTTGCCGAGGACGGTGTGGCGATCGGGGACCGTGAACTCGGGCTCGGGGCGGCCCTTCAGCGCCTCGTCGGCGGTGGGGAGGTGGTTCTTGAAGCGGGAGAACAGCATCGTGATCAGGCTCCGGAGGGACGAGGGGAAAAGAGAGGCGACGGCGGGTGGGTGACTCGGTGTCCGGGGAACGTCTCTCGGGCGTCGGGAATTCCGGTCAGAACGAGGGTCGGTCCGGCGGGAGCATCGCCGGGGTGCCGCCCTGGGACTCCCAGCCGGCGACGGCGAGGGCGCGGTACGTGGCGTACGCGGCGGCCGGCTGCGGGTGGAACGACCAGGGCACCGCGCCGACATGGCCGTCCACCAGGCGCAGTTGCTCCATGGCCTCGGCGTACCGCTCCGCCTGGACGAGGAACCAGATGAGGAGGTGCCGGACGTGCGGCGCCACCGGGTGGTCGGCGGGCGCCTGGCGCAGCGCGTAGTGCGCGCCCTCGATGGCGCGCTCCACGACCGCGCTCTGGAAGAGGCTGCGGACCATGTTGGCGTCGGGGAGGTGGTCGTAGACGGAGAAGAGG
>NZ_NHSG01000233.1:0-6728 GCF_020024005.1 Streptomyces purpurogeneiscleroticus | reverse complement strand
TGGTACGGAGCACCGCGCCCGGGGGCGGGCCGCGCCGGCTGACGGCGTCGGCGATCAGTTCCCAGCGGGGCACGCGGGGCCGGGTACGTTCCGGTGTCCGTGCCTTGCGGACCGGAGCGGGGGCCCGGCACACCGCGACGACCAGGCGCAACGCCCGGAAGGCCAGGGCCGCCACGCACCACAGCAGCTGGAAGAAGGCGGCCTCGCCGCGGCGCAGCCAGAGTGCGCACAGCAGGGCGGCGAGGAGGTGCGCGGCGGTCATGCCGGGGGTCATGGCGTGCATGTCCTGCATGCCGCCCGTGCCCTGCACACCGGTCATGCCGCCCATGTGGGCCGTCATGTGGGCAGTGTTGCCCGTATGCACTGTATGTGCCGCTTCGGTCTCCTGTGCCGCGGCGAACGCGAGGTGCAGGACCGTCTGTACGGTCAGCACTCCGCCGGCGATGGCCGGCAGTCCGCGCTGCCGCCCGGCGGCGAGCCAGGCCGCGGCGCCGACGGCGGCGAGGGCCGCGGCCAGTACGCCCGGCGGGACGGCGGCGCCGGACATGGCCGCGTGCCCGGCCGCCGCCAGCACCACGCACACGGCCGCGAAGAGCGCGGCGCGCACGGCGCGGAACGGCGGGCGGGCATCGAGGGTCACGGACCGCAATCCTGTCACCCGGAGATACGGCGCCTCAGGCGGGTACGGCCTGCTCCCGCCGGCGCCGTCCCAGTACCACCGCCTCGGCCGCCGCCGCCAGCTCCCGCCGGTCCCGCCCGTCCGGTGCCAGCGGCGGATGCACCGTGACCCGGACCGTGAGGGCGCTCGCCGTGAGGACGCGGCGGAGCGAGGACGCCAGGTCCTCCTCGCCGACGAAGGCGGGCACCGTGGAGGGCCTGCCGTGCTGGAGGTACCGGACGGTGACCGGGCGGACCGGCGCGCCCGCGTCGATCGCCGCCTGGAACGTCGCCCGGCGGAAGCCGCCCTCGGTCGCCGAACACCACGTCGTGGCCTGCGGGTAGACCACCACCGAGCGGCCGGAGCGGAGCTCCGCGGCGAGGTCGGCGACGGCCCGCGGGAGGCCGCGCGGGCTGCTGCGGTCGATGAAGCGGGTGCCGGCGCGCCGGGCGAGCGGGCCCATGACGGGCCAGCTTCCGACCTCCTGCTTGGCGAGCATGGTGACCGGTTCGACGGCGAGCAGCGCCAGGATGTCCAGCCAGGAGATGTGGTTGACCACGACGAGCGTGCCGGGGCCGCCGGTCCGCTCGCCCGCCGCGCGCAGCAGCGGGCCGTCGTGGACCAGGCCGACGCCCAGCGCGCCGAGGGCGGCGCGGGCGTGCCGTCGCAGCCGCCCCGGTTCGGCGAGCCGGTCACGGTCGGCGGCCGCCCGCAGCAGTACGTGGGTGAAGGATGCGGCGCGGCGCGCCGTCGCGGCGAGCGGCGCCCGGGGCACGGCGTGGTCGATGCAGCCGGACGTGCAGGTGGAGAGCACGTCCCAGATGCCCGTCCGCGCGGCGCCGGGTGCCGCGGCCCGGGCGCTCACCGCTGGTCGCCCAGGAAGAACCGCCGGTACCGCTCGCCGAGCCGGTCCATGTCCAGGACGACGAAGAAGTCGGCCACGTCGAACTCCGGGTCATGCGCGGGCGCCCCACAGATCCAGGCGCCGACCCGGAGGTAGCCGCGGAGCAGGGGCGGCAGCTGGGCCCGGCCGCCGGCGCCGGGGGCCGCGGCCGCGGCCGTGTCCGGCAGCCAGGGCCGGTGCGGTCGGACGCGCAGCTCTTCGGGCGCGGCGTGCTTGGTGCGGCCGAGCTCCCACGCCGCCCGCGCGCACTGCCCGCCGTCGGCGAGCGGTACGGACGCGCAGCCGGCGAGGTAGCGGTGGCCGGAGAGCAGGGTGTAGCGGGCGAGCGCGGCCCACATCTGGTTGATGACCGCGCCGGTGCGGTGGGCGGGGTGGACGCAGGAGCGGCCGGCCTCGATGAGCGAGGGACGCAGCGCGTGCAGTCCGGACAGGTCGAATTCGCCGTCCGAATAGAGCCGTTCGCTGCGGCCGGGCGGCAGCAGCCGGTAGGTCCCGACGACCTCGCCGGTCGCGGTCTCGGTGACGATCAGGTGGTCCACGAGGTCGTCGTAATCGTCGATGTCGTGGCCGGGCAGCGGGGAGTGCAGCGTGGCGCCCATCTCCTCGCCGAAGACCCGGTGGCGCAGCCGCTGCGCGGCGCGGATCTGCGCGGTCGAGTCGGCGATGGAGGTGGTGTACGCGGCGGGGGCGTCGGGAGTGGGCGCGTCCGGCGTGGGCCGGCCGTGCGGAAAGGCGGTCGTCGTAGGAGAAGGCGTGGACATGACAGCTCCGTCCGGGTGAGCGGGAACCGCACCGGCCGTCGCGGGGACGGCACCGGCCGGCGGGCACGGCGGTCGTGACACAGTCGCGGCGAGAGGCCCGGGGAGACCCCGGCCGCCCAGCCGACTTTTCCCCCGCCCGGCGCCCCGTCGCGTGAAGCCCAGAAGGAGCGCGGGTAAGAAACCGCCGAACACTGGCCCCCGAAGGGCCCGGGTCGCACTCGGCACAACAGCCACGACGACGGTCGAAAACGCGCCGTAACCCCTCTCACTCCACCGGCCTACGGCCGCGACATTCGGCGCGTTCTGGTCGTATCAACATCCTTGGAGATGGGCTGACTGCCCGTTAGCGTGACCCCTCGCACGTAACCGTTGATACTGCCGAGCAGTGGGGGCATGCGTGAGCCACGTCACTAGACGCAACGTGTTGGGTACCGCGGGCGCCCTGGGTGTCACGGTCGCGGTCGGCGGGCATACCCCCGCCATGGCCGCCTCCGCCGTACCGGAGCCGGCACGCCTCGCGGGCCCGACGAGCCGCACACCCACCGCTGCTCCCTTCGACACCGCACCGGCGCGCGCCGCGCTCAAGCGTCTCCTCCCCCACCACGCCGACCAGTTCCACCTCGTCTCGGTGAAGCGGCCCGCGGGCACCGCCGAGCGGTTCCTCGTCGCCGGTGCACCCGGCCGCATCGAGGTCACGGGCACCAGCCCGGCCGCGATCCTGACCGGCGTCAACTGGTATCTGAAGTACACCTGCCGGGCGCACATCTCCTGGGCCGGTGAGCAGCTGGACCTCCCCGCGAAGCTCCCCGCGCCCAAGCGCCCGCTGAAACGCTCCACCGCTCTCGCCCACCGCTTCGCGCTCAACGACACGCACGACGGGTACACCGCGCCGTACGCCGACTGGGCGCACTGGGAGCGCACGATCGACGTCCTGGCGCTGCACGGCGTGAACGAGGTCCTGGTCACGACGGGCTCGGAGGCCGTGTACCACCGCGTGCTGCAGGACTTCGGGTACTCCGACGCCGAGGCGCGGGCCTGGTTGCCGGCGCCGACGCACCAGCCGTGGTGGCTGCTGCAGAACATGAGCGGCTACGGCGGCCCGGTCAGCAAGGAGCTGCTCGCCAAGCGGACCGAGCTGGGCAAGCGGATCGCCGACCGGCTGCGGTCGCTGGGGATGCACCCGGTGCTGCCGGGTTACTTCGGCACCGTCCCGGACGGCTTCGTGCGGCGCAATCCCGGCGCCCGGGTCGTCCCGCAGGGCAACTGGGCGGGCCTGAAGCGCCCCGACTGGCTGGACCCGCGGACCAAGGTCTTCGAGAAGGTGGCAGCGTCCTTCTACCGGCACCAGAAGGCACTCTTCGGGACCGTCAAGCACTTCAAGATGGACCTGCTGCACGAGGGCGGCAACCCCGGTGACGTGCCGGTGCCGGCCGCGGCGAAGGCCGTGGAGAAGGCGATGCTGGCGGCCCACAAGGACGCCACGTGGGTGATTCTCGGCTGGCAGGAGAACCCGCGGCGGGACCTGCTGGACGCCGTCGACCACAAGCACATGCTGATCGTGGACGGCCTCTCGGACCTGGAGACGGTCAAGGACCGGGAGAAGGACTGGGGCGACGTGCCGTACGCGTTCGGCACGATCCCGAACTTCGGCGGCCGGACGACCATAGGGGCCAAGACCCACATGTGGGCCGAACGGTTCACGAAATGGCGGGACAAGAAGGGCAGCAAGCTGGTCGGCACGGCGTACATGGCCGAGGCCACCGAGCGGGACCCGGCCGCGTTCGAGCTCTTCAGCGAGCTGGCGTGGCGGGAGGAGGCGGTGGACCGCGCGGCGTGGTTCGACGGATACGCGGACGCGCGGTACGGCGGCCGGGACGCCAAGGCACGGGCGGCCTTCGCGGCGCTCCGGGAGAGCACGTACGAGATCAGCAGCAAGGACGGGCGGCCGCACGACTCGATCTTCGCCGCGCGCCCCTCGCTGACCGCCCGCTCCGGCACGTACTACGCCACGCACACGCCCGCGTTCTCCTCCGCCCGGCTCGACACCGCGTTCGCGGCCCTGCTGGCGGTCCGGCCCGCGCTGCGCGACAGCGACGCGTACCGGCTGGACCTGACCGACCTGGCCCGGCAGGCGCTGGCGAACCGCTCCTGGCAGCTGATCCCGCAGCTCCAGGAGGCGTACCAGCGCAAGGACCTGGCCGCCTTCCGCAACCTCGCCAGGCTCTGGCTCCAGCTGATGCGGCTCAGCGAGGACATGACCGGCGCGCACCGGCACTTCCTCCTCGGACCGTGGCTGGACGCCGCCAAGCGGATGGCGACCGGCGACCGGGAGGCGGCGCAGCTGGAGCGCACCGCGCGGGTGCTGATCACCACGTGGGCGGACCGGCCCACCGCGGACGGCGGGCGGCTCGCCAACTACGCCAACCGCGACTGGCACGGCCTGATCGGCGACTTCCATCTCCCGCAGTGGCAGATGTACTTGGACGAACTGGAGGACGCGCTCGCCGCGAACCGGAAGCCGAGGTCCTTCGACTGGTACGCCATAGAGGAACCGTGGACGCGGGAGCGCAAGAACTACCCGCTGCGGCCCACCACCGACGCCCACCGCACGGCGCAGAAGGTGCACGACGTGCTCGCCAGGGCGCCGTACCAGGGGCGGGTCGTCGTCACCGCCGAGCCGGCCGCCATGGAGCCGGGCGGCGCGACCACCGTCACCGCGACGCTGCACAACGTCAGCGGGCTGCGGGACACCGGCCGGGTGGACTTCGCGCTGAGCGGGGTGGACGCCGAGGACCGCGGCCCCGTCTCGCTGCCGTCAATACCGGCCGGCGGCAAGGGAGACGTCGACTGGCGGGTCGCGGCCCCCGCCGAGCCACTGACGTCGCCGCTGAAGCCGATGCCGTACGAACTGACGGTCAGTTACGGGCCGCAGGGCGAGACGGCGGTCTCGACGGTGCGCACGGGCTCGCTCTTCGTGGCCGGGCCGCTGGACGAGGGCTTGCGCACGGTCACCACGAACGAGGCGGTTTTCGGTCAGCTCGACGGGCGGTTCGCCATCGACGGGGCGGGCGCCGACCTGTGGAAGGCCACCGCCGAGTTCGGCGCCGTCTACCGTCCGGGCGCGCTCCGCGCAGGCGGTTCGGTGACGGTGAAGGTGACCGAGCAGACGGTCACCGGCCCCTGGGCACGCGCCGGGATCGCCGTCCGCAACAGCCTGGCGGAGAAGGACTCGGCGGGGTTCGTGAACCTCTCCGTCACGCCGGAGAACGGTGTCGCGCTGTCCTACGACACCAACGGCGACGGCACGCTGGACCGGTACGAGCGGGTCACGGGCGTCAAAGCACCGGTCACGCTGCGGCTTTCCCGGGAAGCGGGCGGCGCGTTCAAGGGCGAGTACTCCACGGACGACGGTGACACCTGGCGCACCGTCGCCACCGCCACCGTGCCCGGCGCCGCCGCCGCGCAGGACGCGGGGCTGCACATGTCGGCGGCCAACGGCGGCTCGGGCGCCCGCGGCCGGGTGGAGTTCGACGGCTGGCGCACGGACTGACGCAACAACGGCAGTACGGCGGCGACCCCGGACGGTGAAAGCACTGTCCGGGGTCGTTCGTTCGCTCCCCGTAGCAGGTCCGCGCGGCGTACGCTGACCTCCGTACCGACCGGGCTATCGCGAGGAGAGCACCGCATGAGCGCCGCAGCCGAGAAGGAGTGGCTCTACGCCCTCGACATCTCCGACGCCGTCTGGCAGCGCGCCCCCGGCGACGCCGAGGAGGCCGTGGAGATCGCGTTCCTGGAGCGCGGCGCGGTGGCGATGCGCAATTCCACCGACCCCGACGTGGTGCTGCGGTACACCGAGGGCGAGTGGAGGGCGTTCGTACTGGGCGCCCGGGACGGCGAGTTCGACCTCGACCGGCAGCACTGAGCGCACGCCCGGTGGTCAAAGTGACCATCCCATGAATCACTCGTTCTACGGAACGTGGAACAGCAGCAGGCAATAACTCCGCCACCGGACCGCACTTCCCCGCTCGGCGTCATCGACGTCGAGCAGGCGGAAGTCGCGCTCGTGGAGCACTACCCCCGGCTGGTGCGGCTGGCCTATCTGGTGCTGCCGCCCCGGCTCGGCCGGAACCGCCGCGTGATCACCGCGCACGCCGTCACCCAGCGGGCGCTGCCCCGGGGTCGCACCCCCGTCGCCGAGAGCGCGCCGCCCGCGCCGCCGGACCCCGCGTACGCCTTCGTACGGCAGCGGGTGCTGCGCGCGGCGCTCGCCGCGGGCCGTCCGGCGCTGCGCCTCGGCCCCTGGCGGGTGCCGCTGCCGCAGCTCCCGCCGCCGCTCCCCCAGGTCTGGGGCCTGCGGCTCTTCCCGCGCTCCGGCGGCGCCGACGAACTGGCCCTGGACCAGACC
>NZ_NHSG01000232.1:0-17246 GCF_020024005.1 Streptomyces purpurogeneiscleroticus | reverse complement strand
GTTTCGGTGGCGGCGGCTTCGGCGCGGGTGGCCGGGGCGTCGGCGACGTACAGGGCCAGCGCCAGTCGTCGGGCAGCCCCGGCATCCCGGTCGGGGTCGCCACCGGCGGCTTCGTCCCGGCGTAGGAACAGTTGTCGCCGTGCGCGGCCGCCGTCGGCGCCCAGCCCACCCCTGCTATGAACGCGGCGGCCGCCAGGGCCAGTCCAGCGCGATGCGATCGGTACACGCCGAGAGGCTGCGCCACCCCGCGCGCCATCAAGCGTCCCGTACGGGTGATTCCCCTGATCGTGGGGATTACCGTACGGTCGGGTGCGTGACGGCTGCCGAGGTGTTCACACCCCAGACCTACGCCACCGGCGTCCCCTACGCGCTCTTCCGTGAACTGCGTCTGACCAGCCCGGTCTGCTGGATCGAGGAGCCGGCGGTGGGCGGCTGGCCGGCCGGCCCCGGGTACTGGGCGGTGCTGCGGCACGTGGATGTGAAGCATGTCCTGCGTAGGCCAGAGGTGTTCTCTTCGTACGCGGGTGCGACGCAGATCCGGGACCCCGACAGCGCGCGGGACCTGGAGTTCGTCCGCGCGATGATGCTGAACCAGGACCCGCCGGACCATTCCCGTATCCGCAAGGTCGTCGCCGCGGCCTTCACCCCGCGCGCCGTACGGGAGTTGGAGGCCGTCATCGACGCACGCGCCGCCGAGCTCGTGGGGCGGGTCGCCGAGGCGGGCGCGGCGGACTTCGTCGAGGTCGCGGCCGACCTGCCGGTCTGGACGCTGGCGCACGTCATGGGCGTACCGGACGAGGACCGGCGGCTGCTCTTCGACTGGTCGAGCCGCGTCATCGGCTACCAGGACAGTGAGTACGCGCAGTTGAGCACGGCCGACCCTGCGACGCTGAGCCCCATGGGGCGGGCCGCGCTGGACCGCCGCCCGCGGACCCTGGTCCGCCCGGACGGCCGCCCGGTGAATCCGCGCTCCCGTGAAGCGCTCGCCGACATGTTCGCGTACGCCCACGCGCTCGCCGAACGGCCGCGGCCCGGCACGGTGATGGCGCACATGAGGGAGGGCGGCCTGACCCGCGAGGAGTTCGAGAACATGTTCTTTCTCTTCGCGGTGGCCGGGAACGAAACGCTGCGCAACGGCATTCCGGGCGGGCTGTACTCGCTGCTGTGTCATCGGGAGCAGTTCGAACGGCTCAAGGAAGAGCGGGAGTTGATCCCCACGGCCGTCGAGGAGATGCTGCGCTACTGGCCGCCGGTGATGGACTTCCGGCGGACCGCCGTACGCGACGTGGAGCTGGGCGGCCGGCGCATCCGGGCGGGCGAGAAGGTCGTGGTCTACCACGCCTCCGCCAACCGCGACGGGACGGTCTTCGCCGATCCCGACCGCTTCGACATCGCCCGCAGCCCGAACGACCACGTCAGCTTCGGCTTCGGACCGCACTTCTGCCTCGGCTCGCACCTCGCCCGGGTACAGATGCGGGCCGTGCTGCGGCACGTGCTGGACCGGCTCCCCGGCCTCGAACTCGCCGGGGAGCCGGTCCGGCTGGTCTCCAACTTCCAGAACGGGCTCAAGCACCTGCCCGTACGGGCCTGAGAGCGCCTGCGGGCGGCTCCTAGCGCCGTACCGCCAGCGACAGCGCGAAACGCGCCGTGCCGTCCGTCCACCAGTCGCGCAACTCCATCCCCGCGGCGTCCAGTTCCGCGCGCACACCCTCCTTGCGGAACTTCGCGGAGACCTCCGTGCGTACCTCCTCGCCCGCCGCGAAGTGCACCGCGAGGTCCAGCGCCGGGATCTTCACGGTCTGCTCCTTCAAGGAGCGCAGCCGCATCTCGATCCACTCCCGCTCCGGGTCCCACACCGCGCGGTGCGCGAACTGCGCCGGGTCGAAGTCGGCGGCCAGCTCGCGATTGATGACGGCGAGCACGTTCTTGTTGAACTCCGCCGTGACGCCCTTGCTGTCGTCGTACGCGGCCAGCAGCGTGCCCTCGTCCTTGACCAGGTCCGTGCCGAGCAGCAGCGCGTCGCCGGGCTCCAGCAGGTCGCGTACGGAGTGCAGGAAGCCGGCCCGCTCGGCGGGGAGCAGGTTGCCGATGGTGCCGCCCAGGAAGGCCAGCAGCCGGGGCCCGGGTGTGTCCGGCAGCTCCAGGCCGCCCTGGAAGTCGGCGACCAGCGCGTGCACGGTGAGCCCCGGGTGTTCGGTGAGGAGCGCCTCGCCCGCCGCGGCCAGTGCGCTCTCGCTGACGTCGACGGGCACGTAGGTGTGCAGCCGAGTGAGCGTGTCCAGCAGGTGCCGGGTCTTCTCCGAGGAGCCGGAGCCCAGCTCGACCAGGGTGCGGGCCCCGGTGGCGGTGGCGATCTGCCCGGCGCGGGCCAGCAGGATCTCCCGCTCGGCGCGGGTCGGGTAGTACTCGGGCAGCGCGGTGATGTCCTCGAAGAGGTCGCTGCCCCGGGCGTCGTAGAACCACTTGGGCGGCAGGGTCTTGGGGCTGCTGGTCAGGCCCTGGGCGACGTCGGTACGGAGGGCGGCGGTGGTGGCGTCGGGGGGCAGCGTACGAGTGATGGCGAGGGGACTCACGCGACGGGCTCCTTGAGCGGGGTGAGCAGGACATCGGTACGAGTGGCGGCCAGCAGCGTGCGGTCGGGGACCTCGGTCCAGTCGGCTTCGTCGTCGGAGGGTTCGGAGGCGACCAGCATGCCGGGCGCGCGGCCCGGCAGCGGGCGGTGGAAGAGCGTGTCGCCCCAGGTGGTGGCGGTGATCGTGGCGCCGTCGGTGAGCAGCAGGTTGAGCCGGGAGCCGGGGGCCGCGGCGGCCACCTCGGTGACCGTCTCGGACAGCGCCTCGGAGGCGTCGGCGCCCTGCTCCAGGCGGTGCTTCACGAGCGCCCAGAGGAACGCGGCGTCGCAGCGCGCCTCCATGCTGAGCAGCGCCTCGGAGGGCAGCCCGGCGGCCAGGGCGCCGAGCGGGCCGGGCCAGCCGCTGACCGCCCCGTTGTGGCTGAAGAGCCACCGGCCGCCGGCGAACGGCGCCGCCGCGGCCTCGCCGTCCGGGCAGGCGAGGGTGGCGTCCCGTACGGCGGCCAGCACGGCGCCGCTGCGGACGACCCGGGCGAGGTCGGGCAGGCAGGCGTCCGCCCAGATGGGCCCCGCGCGGCGGTAGCGGGCCGGCACGGGGTCGCCGGGCGCGTACCAGCCGACGCCGAAGCCGTCCGCGTTGACCGTGCCGTACTTCTGGCGGCGGGGCGCCCAGGACTGCCGGTACAGGCTGTACTCGGGCGCGGTGAGGACGTCGCCGAGCGGGACGTCGGGGCCGAGGTAGGCGAGGTGGCGGCACATCAGGCGGGCCTCCTGGCGCGCGGCACGGAGGACGCCGGGCACACGGGGCGCGCCGGGGCCCTCACGCGTCCTCCGGGCCCGCGTCGCGGGCCGTGCGGAAGCCGGCGAAGATCTGCCGGCGGATCGGCAGGTCCCAGTTGCGGAACGTGCCGCGGCAGGCCACCGGGTCCACCGCGAACGACCCGCCGCGCAGCACCTTGTACGCGCTGCCGAAGAACACCTCGGAGTACTCGCGGTAGGGGAACGCCTGGAAGCCCGGGTACGGCAGGAAGTCCCCGGAGGTCCACTCCCACACGTCCCCGATGAGCTGCCGGACGCCCAGCGGCGACTCGCCCTCGGGGTAGCTGCCCACCGGCGCGGGACGCAGATGCCGCTGGCCCAGGTTGGCGTGCTCGGGGCCGGGGTCCTCGTCGCCCCAGGGGTAGCGGCGGCTGTACCCGGTACGCGGGTCCCAGCGGGCGGCCTTCTCCCACTCGGCCTCCGAGGGCAGCCGGCGCCCGGCCCAGCGCGCGTACGCGTCCGCCTCGTACCAGCTCACATGCAGAACCGGTTCTTCAGGAGCGACCGGCTCGGTGACACCGAAGCTGCGGCGGACCCATCCGCTGCCCTCCCGCCGCCAGAACAGCGGCGCTTCAAGGTGGTGCTCGCACACCATCTGCCAGCCCTCGGGGGCCCACCAACGCGGCTCCCGATAGCCGCCGTCCTCGATGAACCACTGATACGCGGCGTTGCTCACCGGCATCGTGTCGATCCGGAAGGCGGGCAGCAGCCGGTGGTGCGCGGGGCGTTCGTTGTCCAGCGCCCACGGCTCCCGGGAGGTGCCCATCGTGAAGTGGCCGCCGGGCACCAGCACCTCGGGGCCCACCGTCCCGTCCGCGGTGTCCGGCGGCGGGGGAGCGGTGAGCGCGGCCGGGCCGCGCCGCAGCTGGTGGGTGATGAGCATCGTCTCGTCGTGCTGCTGCTCGTGCTGCGCGACCATGCCGAACGCGAACGCCTGCTCCACCAGCCGGTCGCCGCGCAGCGGGGTCTTCTCCAGGACGTCCAGCACCCGGCCGCGCACTTCGTCGACGTAGCTGTGCGCCTCGGAGGGGGCCAGCAGCGGCAGCGAGGGCCGCTCGGCCCGGGGGTGCTCGAACGCGTCGTACACCGAGTCGATCTCCGGGCGCAGCGCCTCCAGCCCGCCGACCGCCCGCATCAGCCACTGCTCCTCCTGGTTGCCTATGTGGGCGAGGTCCCACACCAGGGGCGACATCAGGGGCGAGTGCTGGGCGGTCAGGTCGGGCTCGTCGACACACGTGGTCAGCGCCTGCGTACGGGTGCGGGCGGCGAGCAGCGCCGACGCCGCGCGGTCCCGGAGCTTTTCGGGATCGTGGATCACTGGCTGTCCTTCCCTGGGATGCGCTCGACGGTGCGGGCGTACTCCGCGGCGAGCGCCGCTTCCTGGGCGTCGGCGGCGCGCCGGGCCGCCGGGCTCTCCGTGGGCGCGGGGGCGTACTCGGGCGCCGCGTACGCCGCGTCCAGCAGGTCGTCGGCCGGGCAGCGGCCCTGCGCCACGTAACGCTCGATGAACTCCTCGACGGCGGCGAGCACGTCGGGCCCGGCGCCGAGCCGGGGCAGCGCCGCACGGGCCGCAGCGAAACAGGCCGTCGCGGCGGCGGCCAGCTCCGGGTCGGTCAGCGCGTGCCGGGCGGCGCGCCGCCACAGGGGGTTGCGCGGTGCGGGACGGTCGCCCGCGGTCTCGGCGAGCGGCTTGACGGCGCGGTACGCGGTCTCGGCGGCCTCGGGGTCGTCGAACAGGGCCGCGGTCACGGCGAGCGGCACGATCCAGCCGTCGCCCGGCTGCGCGTCGATCATGCGCAGTTCGAGGTGGCCGCGCGGCCGGACCGGCGGGAAGAGCGTGGTGACGTGGTAGTCGAAGTCCTCCGCCGTGGGCGCCCTCGGTGCCCTGGTGCGCGTCCAGTCGCGGAAGGACAGCCCTTCGGGAGCGTCCCAGGGCCCGTCCCCGGCGCGCAGGCACATCACGGGCGCGTCCAGCGCGTACGCCGCCCAGGCAGCGCGCGGATCGGGGCCGTCGGCGGGCGCGAGGGTGCGGGCCGGGTCGAGCTGGGTCCAGATGGCCTGGCGGGTGGAGCGGTAGCCCGTCGGGCACCCCTCGCTGGTGGGGGAGTTGGCGAAGGCCGCGGCGAGCACGGCACCGAGGAGGTGGGCCAGCAGCCAGCGACGGCCGTGCCCGAGTGGCCCCGGCTCCTCGTATCCGGCGTCCACGCAGACCTGTACGGAGGCGGTGCCGCACATCATGGACCGCCCGGCCGGCCCCCAGCGGTCGAAGTACGCCTCCATGGCGTCGTAGCGGGGCTCGTCGAGAATGCGGTGCGGCGGGTGCCAGGGGTTGTGGCCGTGGCCCGCCAGGCTCAGGTCCATGGCACGCAGCGCGGTGCGTACCAGCGCCAGGTCGGCCGAGACGGCCGTCACGCAGTCGGTGAGGGAGGCGGCGGGGAGCGAGCTGAGCTCCAGCTGCCCGCCCGGCTCGAAGGTCAGGAGGGAGTGCAGGGGAAGCGCGCGCAGGGCGGTCATCGCGCTGCGTGCGCGCTCGCGCGGCAGGGGACATCGGGGGTTGCGCGCGTCGTGGACGAGATACTCGATCTCGACCCCGATACGCCGCGGCGGCCCGGTCTTGAAGCAGATGCCGTGCAGGTGGGCTGCCAGCTCCTCTTCCGTGACCGCGCGCTGTACGGGCATGGACTTCCACTCCCTCCGTGTCCGGCCGGACGGCCGGACGCAGGCTCCCACCTAAGCGGGTGCGAGCGGCGCACTCAAGGGCGCATCAGCGCCCGGCAGAGCACGCGCCGCGCACGGTCCTCGGGGCGTCGCGCCGGAGCACGACGGTGCGCCCGCACACGGAGTCTCTCACTGCCGATACCCCGCCAGGAAGCGTCCGATGCGGCTGATGGCGGCGTCGAGGTCATCGGCGTACGGGAGTGTCAGGATACGGAAGTGATCAGGGCGCGGCCAGTTGAAGCCGGTGCCCTGCACCACCTGGATCTTCTCCCGCAGCAGCAGGTCCAGCACGAACTTCTCGTCGTCGTGGATCTTGTGCACGGCCGGGTCCAGGCGCGGGAAGGCGTAGATCGCGCCCTTGGGCTTCACGCACGACACGCCCGGAATCTCGTTCAGGCGTTCCCATGCCCGGTCGCGCTGCTCGCGCAGCCGGCCGCCCGGGAGCACCAGGTCGTTGATCGACTGGCGGCCGCCGAGCGCCGCCTGGATGGCGTACTGCGCCGGGGCGTTCGGGCAGAGCCGCATCGAGGCCAGCGTGCCCAGCCCCTCCAGGTAGTCGGCCGCGTGCTGCGTGGGCCCGGAGACCACCAGCCAGCCGGACCGGAAGCCGGCCACGCGGTACGCCTTGGAGAGACCGCTGAAGGTGAGGCAGACCAGGTCGGGGGCGAGCACCGCGGCGTTGTGGTGCACCTCGCCGTCGTACAGGATGCGGTCGTAGATCTCGTCCGCGAAGACCATCAGGCCGTGCCGCCGCGCCAGGTCGAGCATGCCTTCCAGCAGCTCGCGCGGGTAGACGGCGCCCGTCGGGTTGTTGGGGTTGATGATGACCATCGCCCGCGTCCGGTCGGTGATCTTCGCGGCCATGTCGTCCAGGTCCGGCAGCCAGTCGGCGGACTCGTCGCACACGTAGTGCACCGCCTTGCCGCCCGCCAGCGTCGTCACCGCGGTCCACAGCGGGAAGTCCGGGGCGGGGATCAGCACCTCGTCGCCGTCGTCCAGCAGCGCCTGGACCGCCATCGAGACCAGCTCCGAGACGCCGTTGCCCAGGTAGACGTCGTCCACGCCGACCTCGGTGAGGCCGAGCGACTGGTAGTGCTGGGCGACGGCGCGGCGCGCCGAGAGGATGCCGCGGGACTCGGTGTAGCCGTGCGCCCGCGACAGGTTGCGCACCATGTCCTGCAGGATCTCCTCGGGCGCCTCGAAGCCGAAGAGCGCGGGGTTCCCGGTGTTCAGTCGGAGCACGCTGTGCCCGGCCTCCTCCAGCGCGTCGGCGTGCTCGATCACCGGCCCGCGGATCTCGTAACAGACGTCGGCCATCTTGCTCGACTGCTTGAACTCCATGCGGCGGCCTCCCGGTTACCTCGCTCGCCGCGGCGCGGCGCATCCGTGGTTCTCCTTGGTTTTACCAAGCTCGAACTTGGAAAGTCCAACCTCTTGTCTATGCTGGGATCATGCCGCGCCGAAGTTATGACCAGTACTGCGCCGTCGCCCGCGCCCTGGACGCCGTGGGCGACCGCTGGACCCTGCTGATCGTCCGGGAGCTGCTGGCCGGGGCCCGGCGCTACACGGACCTGCACGCCGACCTGCCGGGCGTCAGCACGGACATGCTCGCGGGCCGCCTGAAGGACATGGAACGCGACGGCCTGGCCGTCCGCCGCAGACTCGACCCGCCCGCCGCCGCGTTCGTCTACGAGCTCACCCCGCGCGGCCGCGCCCTGCTCCCCGTCCTCACCGCACTGGCCGACTGGGGCGCGGCGGACCTCGGCGCGCCGCGGCCGACCGACGCGGTCCGCGCCCACTGGTTCGCCGTGCCGCTCATGCCCCGGCTCGCCCGGTACTTCGGCGCGGGACGGCCGCAGGGCGCCCCTGTGCGGGTCGTGGAGGTCCGGCTGGAAGAGGGGACGTTCCACGTCACGCTGGGCGCGGAGGCGGATGCACAGGCGGACCCGGGCTACGCGGACGGTCCCGCCCCGGCACCGGACGCCGTACTGGAGCTGGACGCGGCGGCCTGTACCGAGGTGATCTACGATCGGCTCTCACTCGCCCACGGCATCGGCACCGGCCGCATCCGGGTGACGGCCGGCGGCGAGCCGGCCGGCGTTCCGGCGGCGACCGCACGCACAGCGACGGGATGACACATGCGCAATGCACCCCTGGCGGTCTTCGATCTGGACAACACCCTGGCGGGCACGGCGCACCGGCAGCACTTCCTGGAGCAGCGGCCGCGCGACTGGGACGGGTTCTTCGCCGCCGCCCCCGATGACCCGCCGCTCCCCGAAGGCATCGCGCTGGCCCTGGAGAGCGCGGCGGAGTGCGAGATCGTGTACCTGACCGGGCGGCCCGAGCGGTGCCGCGCCGACACCCTGGAGTGGCTTGCCCGGCACGGCCTCCCCGAGGGCCGCGTCTGGATGCGCCCCTCCGGTGACCGCCGCCCGGCTCGCCACACCAAGCTCGAACTGCTGCGCAAGCTGGCGCGCGGCCGTGAGGTCCGCATCGTCGTGGACGACGACGAGCTGGTCTGCGACGCGGTCCAAGCTGCCGGCTTCCCCGTCGTGCGGGCCGGCTGGGCAGCCCACTCCGCCGCCCTGAAGGACGCCCAGGAGCGCGAGGGCCGCACCTGAAGGCGCGCGCCGGTCAGGAGTGGCCCGTGGGCCGCGCCCGTACGTGCACGCGCTCACCCTGGGGGCCGAACAGGCAGAGGTACTCCACCGGTTCGGGACCCGCGCTCGCGAAGCTGTGCGGCGTCCGCGTGTCGAACTCGGCTGCCTCGCCCGCGCCGAGTACGAGGTCGTGCTCGCCCAGCGCTAGCCGCAGCCGGCCGGAGAGCACGTAGAGCCACTCGTAGCCCTCGTGGGTGCGCTGTTCGGGCAGCGGGGCGTCGGGTCGGCCCGGGGGCAGGATCAGCTTGTAGGCGTGCAGGCCGCCGAGGTGGCGGGTGAGCGGCACGAAGGTGTGGCCGTTCCGGACGACCGGGCGCGGGTGGATGCGGGGGTCGCCGGTGGGCGGCGCGCCGACCAGCTCGTCCAGCGGGACGCCGTACGCCTTGGCCAGCGGCAGCAGCAGTTCCAGGGTGGGCCTGCGCTGCCCGGACTCCAGCCGGGAGAGCGTGCTGACGGAGATGCCGGTGGTCTCGCTCAGCGCGGTCAGGGTCGTGCCGCGGTCCCTGCGCAGCGCGCGCAGCCGGGGGCCGACCGCGGTGAGCACACCGGCGAGGTCGTCGTCTGCCATGCCCCCATTTGCTGTTTCGGCAATAAACTTTGTCAAGTCGGCGGCGCGGTCCGAGTATCGGCAAAGAAGCAGCGAGAAGCCGCAAAAAGCAGCGAGAAGCCGCAACGAAGGAGCGTGTGTGCCGATGACCGATACGCAGATCTCGGACGAGGAGTTCTGGAACGCCCGGTACGCCGAGAGCGACCGGATCTGGAGCGGCAAGCCCAACGCGGCACTGGTCCGGGAGGTCGCGGACCTGACCCCGGGCCGGGCCCTGGACCTGGGCTGCGGGGAAGGCGGCGACGCGATCTGGCTGGCCAAGCAGGGCTGGCAGGTCACCGCCGTCGACGTCTCCCAGGTGGCGCTGGACCGGGCCGCCGGGCACGCGGCGGCGGAAGGCGTCGCGGACCGCGTCGACTGGCAGCGCCACACCCTGGGCGAGACCTTCCCCGAGGGCACCTTCGACCTGGTCTCGTCCCACTTCCTGCACACCCTCGGCGAGCTGCCGCGGGAGGAGGTCCTGCGGACCGCCGCCGGTGCGGTGGCGCCGGGCGGGGTGCTCCTCGTGGTCGGCCACTCCGGGCCGCCCCCGTGGGAGCCCGACGCGCACCCTGATGTCCGCCTCCCCGTGGCGCGGGAGGTCCTCGCGGACCTGCGGCTGGCCGAGGGGGAGTGGGAGGTGCTCGTCTGCGAGGAGCACGAGCGCACCCAGACCGCCCCGGACGGACGGCAGATGATCCGCACCGACAACACGGTGAAGGTGCGCCGCCAGGCCGGCTGACCGCCGCGCACGATTGCCCCTCCGGTACCTGTTCCCTCACGGATACCGACCGCTTAGTATGCCGATGGCATCGAGGTCACCCACGTCGTGAGGGGAAGCTCAGTGAAGGCATGGCGGGTACACGCGAACGGCGAGCCACGCGAGGTGATGCGGCTGGACGAGGTCCCGGACCCACAGCCGGGTCCGGGACAGCTCCTCCTCCGGGTGAAGGCCGCGAACGTCAACTTCCCCGACGCGCTGCTCTGCCGCGGCCAGTACCAGGTACGCCCGCCGCTGCCCTTCACGCCGGGCGTGGAGATCTGCGGCGAGGTGCTCGCCGCCGGTGACGGCGCGGACGTCGCCGCCGGCACCCGTGTACTGGCGCAGCCGCCGCTGCCGAACGGCGGGTTCGCCGAACTGGCCGTGGTGGACGCCAAGTCCGTCCTGCCGGCACCGGACGCGCTGGACGACGCCGAGGCCGCCGCGCTGCACATCGGCTACCAGACCGGCTGGTTCGCGCTGCACCGCCGCGCGCACCTCCAAGCGGGCGAGACGCTGCTGGTGCACGCGGCGGCGGGCGGCGTCGGCAGCGCCGCCGTCCAGCTCGGCCGGGCCGCCGGCGCCCGCGTCATCGGGGTCGTCGGCGGCCCCGAGAAGGCCGCGGTGGCCCGGGAGCTCGGCTGTGACGTGGTCATCGACCGGCGCGCCGAGGACGTCATCAAGGCCGTGAAGGAAGCCACCGGCGGCCGCGGCGCCGACGTGATCTACGACCCGGTGGGCGGCGACGCGTACGCCCAGTCCGCCAAGTGCGTGGCCTTCGAGGGCCGCATCGTCGTCATCGGCTTCGCCAGCGGCACCATCCCCAGCCCCGCGCTCAACCACGCGCTGGTCAAGAACTACGCGATCCTCGGCCTCCATTGGGGTCTGTACGCCACCAAGGAGCCGGCCGCCATCGGCGCCTGCCACGAGGAGCTCACCAAGCTCGCCGCGCAGGGCGTCATCAAGCCGCTGATCGGCGACCGGGTACCGCTGGACGGCGCCGCCGACGCGGTGCAGCGGGTCGCCGACGGCGTCACCACCGGACGCCTGGTCGTCCTCCCCGGAGAGGCGGGTGCCCGATGACCACAGAAGCCACCGCACGCCCTGTCGGCGCCGAGGAGCTGTGCCGGCGCACCGCCGAGCTGCTCGCCGCCCATCCGCCCGCCACCACGGAGCGCCTGGACTTCCTGCGCGCCCGCTTCGCCGCCGGCCTCGCCTGGGTGCACTTCCCCGAGGGCCTCGGCGGCCTGGGCGCGCCGCGCGCCCTGCAGGCCGTCGTCGACGAGGAGCTGGCGGCCGCCGGAGCGCCCGACAACGACCCGGGACGCATCGGCATCGGCCTGGGCATGGCGGCGCCCACCATCCTGCGCTACGGCACCGAGGAGCAGCGGCAGCGCTTCCTGCCGCCCCTGTGGACCGGCGAGGAGGTGTGGTGCCAGCTCTTCAGCGAGCCCGGCGCCGGCTCCGACCTCGCGGGGCTCGCCACTCGTGCCGTGCGCGACGGTGACGGCCCGGACGCCGACTGGATCGTGGACGGCCAGAAGGTGTGGACGTCCGGCGCACACAAGGCCCGCTGGGCGATCCTCATCGCCCGTACGGACCCGGACGCGCCCAAGCACCGCGGCATCACGTACTTCCTCTGCGACATGACCGACCCCGGCGTCGAGGTGCGGCCGCTGCGCCAGATCACCGGCGAGGCGGAGTTCAACGAGGTCTTCCTGACCGGCGTGCGGATTCCCGATCGCCACCGCCTCGGAGAGGTGGGCGAGGGCTGGAAGGTCGCGCAGACCACCCTGATGAACGAGCGCGTCGCCATCGGGGGCAACCGCATCCCCCGTGAGGGCGGCATGATCGGCGTCGCCGCCGCCGACTGGCGCGAGCGCCCCGAACTGCGCACCCACGACCTGCACCAGCGGCTGCTGCGCCTGTGGGTGGATGCCGAGGTGGCCCGCCTCACCGGTGAACGGCTGCGCCAGCAGCTCATCCAGGGCCAGCCCGGCCCCGAAGGCAGCGGCATGAAGCTGTCGTTCGCGCGGCTCGCCCAGGAGATCAGCGGCTGGGAAGTGGAGTTCCTCGCAGAGGACGGCCTCACGTACGACAGCTGGACGCACACCGGCTCCGACGTACTGAGCTTCACCGGGCGCGAGGCGGGCTACCGCTACCTGCGCGCCAAGGGCAACAGCATCGAGGGCGGCACCTCCGAAGTGCTCCTCAACATCGTCGCCGAACGCGTGCTCGGCCTGCCGTCCGAGCCGCGCACCGACAAGGACGTCGCGTGGAAGGACCTGCCCCGATGACCGACCAGCAGACCCTGGCGGACGCCACGGCGTCCGAGCTGCCCGAGGGCCCGGACCTGCTCTACTCCGAGCCCGAGGACGACCTGCGCGCCGCGGTACGGTCCCTGCTGACCGACCGCGGCGGTCCGGCCGCGGTCCTCGCCGAGCTGGAATCGGGCCGCACGCACGACGCCGCCCTGTGGCGCTCGCTCGCCGCCGACATCGGGGCGGCCGGGCTGCTGGTCCCCGAGAAGCTCGGCGGGCAGGGCGCGGGCCCCCGGGAGGCGGCCGTCGTCCTGGAGGAGCTGGGCCGGGCCGTGACGCCCGTGCCGTACCTGACGAGCGCCGTGCTGGCCGTCACCGCCCTGCTCGGCTGCGACACGGGCCAGGACGAGGTCGCACGGCTGCTCGCCGCGTTGGCCGCCGGCGAGCGGATCGGCGTGCTCACACTCCCGCTGCCGACCGCGCCCGCCGGGCCGCTGGAGCCGCCCGTACGGGCCGGCGCCGACGGCGCGCTGCTCGGCACGGTCTCCTCGGTCGCCGACGCGGCAGCCGCCGATGTACTGCTCGTACCGGTGCGCGCGGCGGACGGCATCGAGCTGTACGCCGTGGACGCCGATGCGCCGGGGCTGCACATCGAGACGGTCACCCCGCTCGACCTCACCCGTCCGCTCGCCCGCGTCACCTTCGACGGCGCGGCGGGCCGCCGGCTGGCCGGTCCCGACCGGGCCGGCGCGGCCGTACGGAAGGCTCTGCTCACGGGTGCCGGACTGCTCGCCTCCGAACAGCTCGGCATCGCCGAGTGGTGCCTGACCGAGCTCGTCGAGTACACCAAGCAGCGCCACCAGTTCGGCCGTCCGGTCGGCTCGTTCCAGGCGCTCAAGCACCGGATGGCCGCGCTCTGGCTGGAGGTGGTGTCGGCGCGGGCGGCGGCGCGCAACGCGGCGGACGCGCTGGCCACCGACAGCGCGGACGCCCCGGTCGCGGTGGCCGTCGCCCAGGCGTACTGCGCCCCGGTCGCGGTCCGCGCGGCACAGGAGTGCCTCCAGCTGCACGGCGGCATCGGCATGACGTGGGAACACCCGGTGCACGTCTTCCTGAAGCGCGCCAAGAGCGACGAGATCGCCCTGGGCGCCCCCGGCCGCCACCGCGCGTCCCTCGCCGAGCTGGTGGACCTCACGGCCCCGTAGGAGCCGGCGGCACACCGGATGCCGGCCGACGGCTGTGGGGGCCGTCGGCCGGCGTCGTCCGTCAGCGCAGGCGGGGCGAGACCAGGCCGTCGAGCAGGGCCTGGAGGCCGCTCTCGAAGAGCGCGTCGAGGTCCAGGTCGTAACCGTCGGCGCCGAAGGACTCCAGGAGCCGGGCGAACGTCGGGTATCGCCCCGAAGCGGCGATCTCCCCGAAGGCCGCTTCCTGTTCCGCCAGCCACTGCTCCTGGGAGAGGCCGGTCACGCTCTCCGCGTGCGCCTCTTGTTCTAGGTGGGCGGCGAGCCCCTGCAGGTGGCTGTAGAGCAGCACATTGATGTCCAGCATGGCGTTCCCTTCGAGCCCGAGGCCGTCGAGGCCGGCGAGCATCCACTCCGAGTAGGCCATCAGGTTCGGCAGCGCCAACGGGCGGGTGAGCGGGGCGAGCTGCGCCAGCCAGGGATGGGCGCGGTGCAGCACCCAGAGGGCCCTGGCGCCCGTCTCCAGCCGCGTCCGACGGCAGGCGGGCGGCTCGGCCGGGTACGCGATCTCACCGAGCACGCTGTCCGCCATCAGCAGGACCAGTTCGTCCTTGCCGTTCACGTACCGGTAGGGAGACATCGTCGCGGCCCCCAGGCGCGCCGCGACGCCGCGCATCGACAGGGCCGCCAGCCCCTCCGCGTCGGCGATCTCGACGGCCGTGCGCACGATGCGGGCGCGGGTCAGTTCGTGGTCGGACGGGGGCGCGGCACGGGAGCCGCGAGCCGGGCCCGTGGTGCGCCGGGACGGCGCCACCACCGTGCCGGCCCGCGGCCGGGCCTCCACCAGGCCGTCCTGCCGCAGCGCATGCAGCGCCTTCGTGGCCGTCGCCAGGGCGACGTGCCACTCCTCGGCGATCCGCCGGGTGGACGGCACCCGGTCACCGGCGACGAGCTCGCCCTCCTCGATGCGTCGCCGGATCTCCGAGGCGATGCGCAGGTACGGCGGAACTTTTTCCGCAGCCATCCCGCCCCCTTTCTCAGTTGTACTAGTACAGAGGTTAGCTGCGAGGACGGTTCTTCGGCGACTCTCTGTCCTAGAACAGGCGGGGAAACCAGTCCTGGTGGAGCTGCTTCCCCCGCTGGCGCGTACGCCGTACATTCAGCGCGTACACCGTACGTACTGCATGAGGGGGACCCATGAGGAGCAGGACCGTGCTCGTCTCAGGGGCGGGCATCGCCGGCCTCGCCACCGCCTACTGGCTGCGCCACCAGGGCTACGCACCGACCGTCGTCGAGCGTGCTCCGGGCCTGCGCCCAGGAGGGCAGGCGATCGACGTCCGTGGTGTCGCGCTGGACGTCCTCGACCGGATGGGCGTGCTCCCGGACGCGCGCCGGCTGCGCACCCGGATGCGGGGCATGTCGATGCTCGACGCCACGGGGGAGGAGCTGTGGCGCTCCACCGAGCAGACCTTCAGCAGCGGCCGGCTCGACAGCGACGACATCGAACTGCTCCGCGACGACCTCACCGCGCTCCTGTACGAGCAGGCGCGCGACGGCATCGAGTACCTCTTCGGCGACTCGATCGCCACCCTTCAGGAGGCGGCCGACGGCGTACGCGTCGGGTTCGAGCGGGCCCCGGAACGCAGCTTCGACCTCGTCGTGGGCGCGGACGGCCTGCACTCCACGGTGCGCCGGCTGGCCTTCGGTGCCGAGCCGGAATGCCTCCGCCACCTCGGGGCCTATGTAGGCGTGTTCAGTACCGGCAACTTCCTCGAGCTCGACGACTGGCAGGTGTGGCTCCAGGACGGCGGTGCGAGTTACGTCGTCTACCCGGCACGCGGCAACAGCGAGCTCAGGGCCACACTCGGCTTCTCGTCCGAGCCCTTCACGTACGACCACCGGGACACCGAGCACCAGAAGGCGCTGCTCCAGGAACGGCTGGGCCACCTGGGATGGGAGACGCCGAAACTGCTGGCCGCCATGTGGGAGGCGCCCGACTTCTACTTCGACGCGATGGCGCAGATCCACCTGGACCGCTGGACCGCCGGCCGGGTGGCGCTCGTCGGGGACGCGGGCTACTGCCCCTCCCCGCTGTCCGGTCAGGGCACGAGCCTGGCCCTGGTGGGCGCCTACGTGCTCGCCGCCGAGCTCGGCCGGACGCCCGATGACCACCGGGCCGCGTTCGACCGCTACGACGCGCGGCTGCGCCCCTTCGTCGCCCGTAATCAGGCGCTGGCCACGGAGAACCCTTCCGGGCCCGCCCCCGAGGAGTCGATCGAGGCGGCCAAGAACGGCCTCGCGCTCGATGACTGACCATGCGACTGGGCATGTCGGAAGAGTGAAGTTCGGGTAGCGTCGTACGTATGAAGGTCGCACCCCGACGACCCGCGTTCCCGTCGGTGCCGGCCCTGCCGGCCGCCGGTGCGGCGCTGCTGCTCGCTGTGGCGCCCGTCGCGGCTCCCGGGGCAGCGACCGTGTACGGGGCGCAGACGGGGTCCGTCGTCGCCTCCGCGGTGCGTGCCGACGGGGGACTGGACGCGGCGGCCGACGCGCTCTCCAAGGGGCCCGTGTACGTCGACCCGCGGGCCGCGGGGCAGCTGCCGGACGGGCAGGCGGACGCGCTGGCGAGCGACATCGAGGAGGCCGGGAAGCCGGTCTTCGTGGCCGTGCTCCCCGCGAACTCCGACTATCCGCCCGCGACGCTCTTCGAGGACCTGCGCACCCGGGTCGGTATCCAAGGTGTGTACGCGGTGCAGCTCGGCGACCGCTTCGACGCCCGGGCCGACGGAAACGTGATGTCCCGGGAGTCGGTGCGCCACCTCGTAGGCGCCGCCCAGCGTGCGCACCCGGGGGACGCGACCGCGCAGCTGAAGGACTTTGTCGCGCAGGCCGAGAAGCAGGTCGGGAAGGGCACGCCGGACTCCTGGCAGGGCACGGGCGGGGACGGGGCCAGCAGCGGCGTGCTGGTCGGACTCGGCGTGCTGGTGGCCCTCGGGGCGGGCGGCGCGTACACCGTCCACCGGCGCACCAAGCGCCGCCGTGCGGCCGAGGAACAGGCCGCGCTGGACGCGCTGCGGGTGGTGGTCGACGAGGACATCACCGCTTACGGGGAGGAACTGGACCGGCTGGACTTCCGGCCCGGCGAGCCGGGCGCCGACGACGCCATGCGCACCGACTACGCGCAGGCCCTGGACGCGTACGAGAACGCCAAACAGACGATGGCGGAGGCGCGGCACCCCCAGGACGTGCGGAAGGTGACCGAGGTATTGGAGGGCGGCCGGTTCGCGCTGGCCACGCTGGCCGCCCGGCGGGAGGGCCGCCCGCTTCCGGAGCGCCGCCCGCCGTGCTTCTTCGACCCGCGGCACGGCCCGTCCGTGGCCGACGCGCAGTGGGCGCCGCCCAAGGGCACGGAGCGCACGGTCCCGGTGTGCGCGGCCGATCAGGCGCGGCTGGCGGACGGCCAGGAACCGATGGCCCGCACGGTGCGCACCCCGTACGGCGAGGACCGTCCGTACTGGGACGCGGGCCCCGTATACGGGCCCTGGGCGGGTGGCTACTACGGGATGCTCGGCGGCGGGCTGCTCCCCGGACTGTTCCTCGGCACGATGCTCGGCTCCTCGATGATGGGCCCGGCCGCCTACGGGTGGGGTGACGGCGCGTACCACGGGGACGAGTTCGGCGGCGGGGAC
>NZ_NHSG01000231.1:0-5264 GCF_020024005.1 Streptomyces purpurogeneiscleroticus | reverse complement strand
CGCGCAGCCGGGCGCGTGCGGAGCGCTCGGCGGCCTGCTCGCAGCGGCGCAGCAGGGCCGTGCGGCGGGTCCGCTCGGCCGGGCCCGCGTCCACCGAGCGCAGCACCCGGAGCGCGCCGAGGTCGTCCGGGCCCGGGACGTACCCGGCCGCCAGGGCCTCCTGGAGGCGCCCCAGATAGCCGTGTACGGACCCCGGGAGCGCGTCGCGGTACCGGGCGAGGTCGGCGAAGAGAAAGTCGCGCAGCCGGCCGCCCTCGCGGGCCGCCTCGTCCAGCGCCTCGGAGAGCCGGAGGCATTCCTGGACCTCTTCCGCGCGCCGCGGATCGCGTCTCGCGGGTACGGCGCCGGCAGGAGCGGGGGCAGGGACGGAAGCGGGCTGGAGGGCAGTGGCGAGGGCGCGGCGGAGCACGCGCAGTTCGTCCGCGCTGAACGCCATGCCGCCGCGGTATCCGTATGGCGTGGGCATAGGCCCGACTTTAATTACTAAACGGACAAAAACCCCGGTATTTGGAATTCCCGGGTGCGGCGCACGAGGCGCTGCGCGGACACGCCTTACGGGGCGCCGCGGGGCGCCCCGTATTCAGTGCCGCTTCCGCAGCGCTTCAATGCCGCGTCACTGCCGCCCGACGTTGCGCTCGTACACCAGGCGCAGCCCGATGAGGGTGAGCCAGGGCTCGTGCATGTCGATCGTGGAGGACTCGCCGAGCACCATCGGGGCCAGCCCGCCCGTGGCGATGACGGTCACGTCCTCCGGGTCCTCGGCCAGCTCCCGCGCCATCCGCTGGACGACGCCGTCGACCTGGCCGGCGAAGCCGTACAGGATGCCGGACTGCATGGCCTCGACGGTGTTCTTGCCGATGACGCTGCGCGGCCGGGCCAGCTCGATCTTGCGCAGCTGCGCGCCCTTCACGCCCAGCGCGTCCACCGAGATCTCGATGCCCGGCGCGATCACGCCGCCGACGTACTCGCCGCGCGCGCTCACCGCGTCGAAGGTCGTGGCCGTGCCGAAGTCCACGACGACCGCCGGGCCCCCGTACAGCTCCACGGCCGCGAGGGAGTTGATGATGCGGTCGGCGCCGACCTCCTTGGGGTTGTCCATGAGGATCGGTACGCCGGTCTTCACGCCGGGCTCGACCAGTACGGCCGGCACGTCGCCGTAGTAGCGGCGGGTGACCTCGCGCAGTTCGTGCAGGACCGAGGGGACGGTCGAACAGATCGAGATGCCCTCGATGCCGTCGCCCAGCTCCTCGCCGAGCAGCGGATGCATCCCCATCAGGCCGTTGAGCAGTACGGCCAGTTCGTCGGCGGTACGGCGGGCGTCGGTGGAGATCCGCCAGTGCTCGACGATCTCCTCGCCGTCGAACAGGCCGAGGACGGTGTGGGTGTTACCGACGTCGATGGTCAGCAGCATCAGGCCCCGGCCTCCCCGGCTCCCTCGTGCGCGTCGCCCTCGCGCAGGTCCAGGCCGATGTCCAGGATCGGCGAGGAGTGCGTGAGGCTGCCGACCGCGAGGTAGTCCACGCCGGTCTCCGCGTACGTACGGGCGTTGCCGAGCGTCAGGCGGCCCGAGGACTCCAGCATCGCGCGGCCCGCGACCAGTTCGACCGCCTCGCGGGTCTGCTCCGGCGTGAAGTTGTCCAGCAGGATCAGGTCGGCGCCCTCGGCGAGGATCGGCGGGATCTGGTCGAGGCGGTCCACCTCCACCTCGATCGGCACGCCGGGGAACTCGGTCCGTACGGCCTTGAACGCCTCGGCGACGCCGCCCGCGGCCACGACGTGGTTGTCCTTGATGAGCGCCGCGTCCGAGAGCGACATGCGGTGGTTCACGCCGCCGCCGCAGCGCACCGCGAACTTCTCCAGGGAGCGCAGGCCCGGCGTCGTCTTACGGGTGTCGCGCACCCTCGCCTTTGTGCCCTCCAGGGCGTCCGCCCAGGCACGCGTCGCGGTGGCGATGCCGGAGAGCCGGCACAGCAGGTTCAGCGCGCTGCGCTCTCCGGTGAGCAGATCGCGCGTGCGGGCCGTGACCGAGATCAGCTTCTGCCCCGCCTCGACGCGGTCGCCCTCCTCGACGTGCCGCTCGACCGCGAACTCGTCCGTGCACACCACGGAGAGCACCGCCTCGGCGACCCGCAGCCCCGCGACCGTACCGGCGTCACGCGCGGTGAAGTCCGCGGTGGCGATGGCGTCCTCGGGGATGGTCGCGACCGTGGTGACGTCCACGCCCTGGTCGAGGTCCTCCTCGATGGCCAGGTGCGCGATGTCCTCGACCTGTACCGGGTCCAGCCCCTCGTTCACCAGCAGGGCCGCCAGGTCCGGGTCCAGACCGCACTCCAGCGGGTCCAGCTCGTACGCGTCGTCGCCGGCGCCGCAGCCGCAGGCGTCGCCGCAGCCTCCGTCGGACGCGTCCGACGGGCTCTGGCCGGGCCGGCCGATCTGGAGGAGGGGGAGGTCGTCGGGCGTGCTCACGGGTTCGGCTCCGTTTCGGGATGGGTGGCGGGGAAGTCGGCGGAGTCCGTGACACGGAATTCCACCGTGTGGGGCGGGCGGAAGGTGACCACGGAGTGGCGTTGCCAGACCTCGTCGTTACGGTCGGGGTGGTCCTCCCGCCAGTGGCAGCCGCGGGTCTCCTCGCGCGCCCGGGCGCCGGCGACCAGGGCCCGCGCGACCAGCAGGAGGTTGGTGGCCTCCCATGCTTCCACGCCGGGCTCGGCGGCCTTGCCCTCCTCGGATTCCGCCGAGGCCCTGGAGGTCAGCCGCACGAGCTCCTTGTAGGCCCCCGCGATGCTGTCCGCCGACCGCAGCACTCCGACGCCCGCCGTCATGATCCGCTGGATCTCGAAGCGCGTCTCGGGGGCGAGCAGCGGTACGGGCGCGCCCCCGGGCAGCCGCGGCTCCCCGGGGCGCGGCAGCGGCCGCGGTCCGATGTCCGCCGCGATGCGCTCCGCGAAGACCAGGCCCTCCAGGAGAGAGTTGGAGGCGAGCCGGTTCGCGCCGTGCACACCGGTGCAGGCGACCTCGCCGCACGCGTACAGGCCCGGCACGGTCGTCCGGCCGTGCAGATCGGTCCGCACCCCGCCGGAGGCGTAGTGCGCGGCGGGCGCGACCGGGATCGGCTCGGTGACCGGGTCGATGCCGTGGCTGCGGCAGGCCGCCAGGATGGTCGGGAAGCGCTGCTCCCACATGGCCGCGCCGAAGTGCCGCGCGTCCAGGTACATGTGCTCGGCGCCCTGCTCCAGGGCGCGGCGCAGGATGCCCTTCGCCACGATGTCGCGCGGCGCCAGTTCGGCCAGCTCGTGCTGCCCCACCATGAAGCGCACACCGTCGCCGTCCACGAGGTGCGCACCCTCGCCGCGCACCGCCTCGGAGATCAGCGGCTGCTGCCCCTCGGCCTCCGGACCGAGGTAGAGCACGGTCGGGTGGAACTGTACGAATTCGAGGTCGGAGATCTCGGCGCCGGCACGGAGGGCCAGCGCGACCCCGTCGCCCGTGGAGACGGACGGGTTGGTCGTCGCCGAGAAGACCTGGCCCATGCCGCCGGTGGCGAGCACCACGGCGGGCGCGTGCACGGCCCCCACACCGTCGTGCTGGCCCTCGCCCATCACGTGGAGGGTGACGCCCGCCGTACGGCCTTCGGAGTCCGTGAGGAGGTCCAGAACGAGCGCGTTCTCGATGGTGCGCAGTCCCTGGGCGCGCACCGCCTCGACCAGCGCCCGGGAGATCTCCGCGCCGGTGGCGTCGCCGCCCGCGTGCGCGATCCGGCGCCGGTGGTGGCCGCCCTCGCGGGTCAGCGCGATGCCCGCGCCGTCCTCGTCCGGGTCGAAGCGCGCGCCCGTGGCGATCAGCCGTCGTACCGCGTCCGGGCCCTCGGTGACGAGCGTGCGGACCGCCGCCTCGTCGCACAGCCCGGCGCCCGCCACGAGGGTGTCGTCGAGGTGCTGCTCCGGGGTGTCGCCCTCTCCGAGGGCCGCGGCTATGCCGCCCTGCGCCCAGCGCGTGGAGCCGTCGTCCAGCCGGGCCTTGGTGACCACGACCGTACGGTGGCCGGCCGCCGCGCAGCGCAGCGCGGTGGTCAGCCCCGCGACGCCGGAGCCGACCACGACGACGTCCGCGTCGATGGCCCAGCCGGGCGCGGGGGCGTCGAGTCGTATGCCGGGCTCGGTCACCCCGGTCACCCCGGTCATCGGGGCGCTCCTGCAGTCATCGTGGTGCTCCTGCTGACGGGGGTCCGCTCTGCGGTACGGCGGGCCCGAAAGTGAGGCGGATGTTGTCGATGAGGCGGGTGGTGCCGACCCGGGCGGCAACGACGAGCACCGCCTCGCCCTCGTACCCGCCCTTGTACGGCCCGTCGTCCGGGGCCCGCTCGGTGTCCGGGAGCACCGTGAAGCCGTCCGGGTCGACCAGCTCCAGGTAGTCCAGCTCCAGCGGCGGGTCGAAGCGGGCCGCGTCCTCCAGGACGGCGCGGGCCGCCGCGCGGGCCACGGCCGGGCCCTGGGGGCTGCCGGCGGACGCCACGTAGGCGAGGGCGTGCGCGTCGGCCGCCGCCCGGTCCTCGCCCATCGCTGCCAGGCCCACGGCGCGCGCCTCGGAGTGCGTACCGGAGCCGGCCCGGACCCGCAGCGCCTCTTCGGCGGCCAGCCGGTCGCGGGCCGCGAACAGGGCGCGCGAGAGGGCCAACGCGGTCCGGCGCTCCGCGGGCGAGAGGTAGCGGTTGCGGCTGGAGAGCGCCAGCCCGTCGTCCTCCCGTACGGTCGGCACGCCGACGATCTCCACGGGGAAGTTCAGGTCGCGCGCCATACGGGTCACGATGGCGAGCTGCTGGGCGTCCTTCTGGCCGAAGAAGGCCACGTCCGGTGCCGTGAGGTGGAGCAGCTTGGCGACGACGGTGGCCATGCCGTCGAAGTGGCCGGGGCGCGAAGCGCCTTCCAGCACGTCGCCCATGGGGCCCGCGCTGATGCGCACCTGGGGCTCGCCGCCCGGGTAGACCTCCTCCACGGAAGGCGCGAAGACCGCGTCGGCGCCGGCCGACCCGGCCACCACGATGTCGGCGTCCAGCGTGCGCGGGTAGCGGTCCAGGTCCTCGCCCGCGCCGAACTGCAGTGGGTTCACGAAGACGGTGACCACGACCTGCCCCTCGGGGCCGACGTGCGCGCGTGCCGTACGGACCAGCGTCGCGTGACCCTCGTGCAGCGCGCCCATCGTCATCACGACGGCGCGGCGGCCGCTGCGCGGCACGGCCCGCAGTTCGGCGGCGGTGCTCACCAGAC
>NZ_NHSG01000230.1:0-14517 GCF_020024005.1 Streptomyces purpurogeneiscleroticus | reverse complement strand
GCGACGACGGGGGCGGGCGGCGCACGGCACCGCCGGCGGTCTCGGTCGGGGTCGTCGTCTCGACCGTACGCGGCAGCTATACGGGGAGCTGCCCGCCGCCGTCCGGTGCGGCGCCGGCCTTCTCGGCGGTGATCACGGTGAGCCGCGGCCCGGCCGAGGTGGTCTACCGCTGGCGGTCCGACGGCGACCGGGGCCACGAAGGGAGGTGGCGGACGGCCCGCTTCCCCGGCGACGGGGCGCAGCGGGTGACGGTCGGCCACACGGAGACGGCGTACGAGGCGGACGGCACGCGGGCGGGCCGGGTCGCGGTACAGGTGCGGAGCCCGGAGGCGGGCACCTCGAACAGGGCCGCCTTCTCCCTGACGTGCGAGAGGGAGGCCCCGGGCGGCGGGGCCTCCCCTGCTCCTTCCTACCCGGAGCCGGCTCCCTCGGGCACGGACACGCCCCCGGGGCCGCCTCCCACGGAGACGGCCCCGGAACCGTCCCCTACAGAGACGGGGGCCTCGCCCACGTACGGCGGGGGCTCGCCCTCAGGGGACGAGAGCGCGCCCCCGGGGGACGACGGCTCGCCTTCGGAGGGTGACGGCTCGTCCTGGTACGGCGGGGATCACGTGGTGGCGCGGAACACCGGCAGGTAGCCGCTGGACTGGCCGGTGGCGGTCGGGTGGTAGGACTCCTCGACGGGATAGCGGACGCTGTGCAGCCAGGAGCTGCCCGAGCAGATCTCGTGGCCGGCGAAGGTGGTGTTGGCGTCGCCGAAGGCGAAGCCGTGGTCGGCGGCCCGCTTGGCGGTGACGGCGTTGAGGTCGTCCGCCGCGGCGTTTATGGCGGCGCGTTCCTTCTCCGTGAGGCCGGCGACGCAGGTGCCGCTCAGCTTGTAGAAGCGGGGGTAGCCCAGGACGGCGATCCGGGCGTTGGGCGCCTTGCCGGAGATGGCGCTGTACACCTGGTCCAGCTTTCCGGGGAGCGTGGTGTTGATGTACGTGCGCGCCTGCTGGACCCGGGACAGGCAGGCGCTCTCGGAGTTGAGCACGCAGGTGGTCATGGTGTCGGCGAAGCCGGCGTCGTTGCCGCCGACGGTCAGGGAGACCAGGGTCGTTTCGCCGTTCAGTGGCGTCAATTGGCTGTTGATGACATCACCCGTACGGGCCCCCGAGCAGGCCGCGAAGGTGAATGAGGCGGGTGAGTTCGCGGCGGCCCAGAGGGCGGGGTACGCCTTGCTGCTGCGCTTGCAGGAGCCGCTGCCACTGTCGTAGCTGCCGGCTCCGAGGCCGGAGGAGTAGGAGTCGCCGAGCGCCACATAGCGGGCGGCACCGTCGAGTTGGGCTGCGGAAGCGGGAGTGGCGCCGAAGAGTGCCAGGGACGAGGCGACGAGGAAGGCGGACAAGAAGCCCGCACATCTGGAAACTCTCATGGAACCTCCAATAGCAGGATCTCTGCCGCAACCGTGGTAGCAGCACGACCCGGGCCATGGAAGTGTTCATGCCAACTTTGCTACTCGCGTAGAGCATTACTGGCCACGCACTCCGGTGGATTACTGCACTATGTCGTGCATATGACAATTCGGCCAGGCCCTCTTGAATATTCCACCGACTCTCGCGAATCTTTCGTCCCAGCGGACTGTCGCACCCTCAACAGCCGCTCGTAGCGCACGAATCCGTGCGCCACCCCCCATGCGCACGCACCACGCGCACCTGATGAGGAGGACCCCCTCGCATGGCAGTGATGCGTACCACCACCAAGGTTTTCGGCCGGATCCCGGCCAGGCTCCGGATCGCCACGGCGGTCACCGCCGCGTCGGCCGCCGTCACCCTCGGCGTCACCGCGCTCCCGGCCCAGGCCGCGCCCGCCGAGGGCACGGTCATCGGCGCGGGCGCCGAGAACGCCGTCCAGGGCAGCTACCTCGTGACCCTGAAGAAGTCCGCGGGCCTCAAGGCCGCGTCCGCCGACGGCAGACGCCTGATATCCGCGCACGGTGGCACCGTGCGGCACACGTACACCGCTGCGCTCAACGGCTACGCGGCCCAGCTCTCCGCGGCGGAGGCGAGACGCCTCGCCGCCGACCCGGCCGTGGACCAGGTGTTCCAGGACACGACGGTGCACGCCACGGCCACTCAGGCCAATCCGCCGTCCTGGGGCCTGGACCGCATCGACCAGACGAACCTCCCGCTGAGCCGTAGTTACACGTACCCGGACAGCGCCGGAAGCGGTACCACCGTGTACGTCATCGACACCGGCGTCCGGATCAGCCACCAGGACTTCGGCGGCCGCGCCGTGAACGGCTACGACGCGGTGGACAACGACAACGTCGCGCAGGACGGCAACGGCCACGGCACCCATGTCGCGGCCACCGCGGCCGGCACCAGCTACGGCGTCGCCAAGAAGGCCAAGGTCGTCGCCGTACGGGTGCTCAACAACTCCGGTTCCGGCACCACCGCCGGGGTCATCGCCGGCATCGACTGGGTCACCAAGAACCACAGCGGCCCCTCGGTGGCGAACATGTCGCTGGGCGGCGGCGCGAGCACGGCACTGGACACCGCCGTGAAGAACTCCATCGCGAGCGGCGTGACGTACGCCGTCGCAGCCGGCAACAGCAACGTGGACGCGAACACCTCCTCGCCGGCCCGCGTCCCCGAAGCGCTCACCGTCGGCGCCACGACCAGCACCGACGCCCGGGCGAGCTACTCCAACTACGGCTCCCGCCTGGACCTGTTCGCGCCCGGCAGCAGCATCACCAGCGCCTGGCGGACCTCCGACACCGCCACCAACACCATCTCCGGTACGTCCATGGCCACCCCGCACGTAGCCGGTGCGGCCGCCGTCTACCTCGCCGGGCACCCCTCGGCCTCGCCCGCCGCGGTGTCGAGCGCCCTGGTCGGTGGCGCCACGTCCGGCGTCGTGACCAGCCCGGGCAGCGGTTCACCGAACAAGCTCCTGAAGATCGTTCCGTAACCTCCGGGCGCCCGCGCACGCCGGTGCCCACCACGTTCCGGACACGATCGGAATCAACCGTTCCATAGCTCGTACCACAGTTCCCGAGCGAGCCGCGTCCACCGCGACCAGTGCGGCGGACGTGGCTCGTTCACGTCTTCTTTGCATCTTGACGAGCACCCGGCAGCCGCGCCACATTGAAGCCCGGCATCGGGTGCTTATGAGCATCAGGCCGCTTTATGGGGGGCAAAGCTGCCAATGCAGACCAAGACCATCAACAGCAACAGATCGAGCGGCAGCAGACCGGTCCGGGGGGAGCCGACGCCACTGCTCGCGGGCGCCGCCGTCGCGGTGGGGGGTGTGGGTGCCGTGCTGGCGCTCTTCGACCTCGACTCGCCGCTGCGCGCGCCCTTCACGCTCTTCTTCCTGCTCGGCGCACCGGCGGCCGCCATCGCCGCCGCCCTGGGACGCCTGGACCCGCTCAGCCGCACGGTGGTCGCGGGCGCGGGGGCTCTCGCGGTCGACATGCTGGTCGCGCAGACGATGCTGTCCCTGCACGTGTGGTCGGCGCGCGGCGGGGTGGTGGCCGTGGCGGCGATCAGCGGCACCCTCTTTCTGCTGGCGAGCGTGGTGCGCCGGGGTGCGTCCGCGCCAGAGGCACGGACGGACTGAAGTGGACATCAGCGTGTACCGCCCCGGCGAGCTGAGCGGCGCCGACCGGGCGGCGTGGACTGCCGTGCAGTCCCAGGCGCACCTCCTGGGCTCACCGGCCCTGGCAAACCCCTTCCTCGCACCGGAGTTCGCGCTCGCGGTGGGCCGCTGCCGCCGGGGCGTGCGGATCGCGGCGATCAGGGAGGACGGCGAGCCGGCCGCGTTCCTGCCCTTCCAGCGGACCGCGCTGGGCGTCGGGCGGGCGATCGGCCTCGGCGTCTCGGACGCCCAGGGGCTGGTGCACCGGCCCGGTTTCCAGTGGGACGCGCGCGAGCTGCTGCACGCGTGCGGGCTGGCGGTGCTGGAGTTCGACCACCTGGTCGAGGGCCAGAAGCCTTTCGAGACGCAGCCGTTGCAGTCGTTCCCGTCCCCGGTGATCGACGTGGACCAGGGCTTCGAGGCGTACTTGGCCCGGCTGCGGAAGCAGTCGCCGAAGTTCACCCGCACGACCCTCGCCAAGGAGCGCAAGCTCGGGCGGGACGTGGGCGAGGTGCGGTACGTCCACGACGAGCGCGATCCGGCCGTTCTGCGCAGACTCATCGACTGGAAATCGGCGCAGTACCGAAGAACGGGACGCAGCGACCGCTTCGCGCGGCCCTGGATCACGCACCTGGTGGAGCAGCTGTTCCACACCCGCACCGACTCCTTCGCGGGCGTGCTGTCGGTCCTGTACGCCGGCGGGCGGCCGGTCGCCGCGCACTTCGGACTGCGTTCGGAGCGGGTACTGGCGTGCTGGTTCCCCGCCTACGACCCGGAGTTCGCGAAATTCTCGCCGGGGCTGATCCTGCATCTGCGGATGGCCGAGGGGGCCGCCGCGGATTCCATGGCGTACCTGGATCTCGGCCGTGGCGAGAAGGAGTACAAGGACTCGTTCAAGACACGCGAAATTCAGGTTTCCGAAGGGTGGGTGACGCGGCGCCATCCGGTGGCGCTGGGACATCGCGCGCGACGCGCTCCGGTAAAAGCACTGCGGAACACCGTGGTGACCCGGCCGGAATTATTCGAGCCGGCCGACCGGCTGCTCAAGCGGATGGGCCGGATTCGTACCGGAGACCTCGGAGTGACCCGCACCCTTTCCGCCGACAAGACAAAAGGGGATTTGTAGTTCCAGCACTTGCCATAGAGTGTCAATCATCAATACGGTCGTACAATCCACCCGCAACGGAACGTCATGCAGCGGCTCTAGGGGAGGGCTCAAGCGCCGCGACGGGGCCCGATGCGGGGCGCGGTAGGGGGGTGCCGTGCTCGATACGTGTGCCAGCGTCGAGCCACGAGCCGCGGAAACACGCATGCCAGCTCGCTCTGTCCGTCCGGTGTTCCATGCCGTGCTGAACAGAGTGTGAACCCCCCTTTCGAACCGGAAACACATCCGGGCTGCCCGGGGGTGGGCGGCCTACCGGACGAGAGGGAAAAAGACTCATGAGCTCGTTCCTTCGCCCTGCGGAGACGGAACAGAAATCCGCCGCGCGGATTCCCGCACAGGCGCAATACCGACCCGTTTCCTCGCACTTGGCGATTGCCCCGCCGGTCAGCGTCGTGATACCGGCGATGAACGAAGCGGAAAATCTCCCGTACGTCTTCAAGACACTTCCGGACTGGATCCATGAAGTGGTCCTGGTGGACGGGAATTCCACCGACGACACCGTTCAGGTGGCGCGGGACCTGCGGCCGGACGTCACGGTCGTCAAGCAGCGGGGAAAGGGCAAGGGGGATGCCCTGATCAGCGGCTTCGCGGCGTGCACCGGCGAAATCATCGTGATGATCGACGCGGACGGCTCGGCCGACGGCGGCGAGATCGTCTCCTATGTCTCGGCGCTGGTCGGCGGCGCCGACTTCGCCAAGGGCTCGCGGTTCGCCAACGGCGGC
This sequence comes from Streptomyces purpurogeneiscleroticus, assembly GCF_020024005.1. Lineage (NCBI taxonomy): Bacteria > Bacillati > Actinomycetota > Actinomycetes > Kitasatosporales > Streptomycetaceae > Streptomyces > Streptomyces purpurogeneiscleroticus. The sequence goes on along the minus strand of NZ_NHSG01000230.1, from coordinate 9,009 downwards.
GGCACCGACGACATGACGCCCATCCGCAAGCTCGGCAACCGTGTGCTGACCACCCTGGTCAACACCAAGTTCGGCGCCCGCTACACCGACCTGTGCTACGGCTACAACGCCTTCTGGCGGCACTGCCTGGACGAGATCGCGCTGGACTGCGCGGGCTTCGAGGTCGAGACGCTGATGAACATCCGCGTCGTGAAGGCGGGATTGCGCGTCCAGGAGATCCCCAGCCACGAGTACAACCGCATCCACGGCGTCAGCAACCTCCGCGCGGTCCGGGACGGCATCCGCGTCCTGAAGGTCATCCTGCGCGAACGCGGCACCCGTAAGCGCGCGGTGCGGCCTGCCATGATCACGGGAGAGGTGTCTTGAGCGTCCGCATCTCCGTGGTGATCTGCGTGTACACCGAGGACCGCTGGGGCGACATTCTCGCCGCGGCGGCCTCGGTGCGTGACCAGCTGCACCCGGCACACGAGATCCTGCTCGTCGTCGACCACAACCCGGCCCTGCTGGCGCGGCTGCGCACGCAGTTCGCCGGGGCCACCGATATCAGCGTGCTGCCCAACGCCGGGCCCAGAGGTCTCTCCGCCGGCCGCAACACCGGCGTCGCGGAGTCCACCGGCGAGGTCATCGCGTTCCTCGACGACGACGCGGTCGCCGAGCGCGAGTGGCTGCTGCACTTCGCCGAGGGCTACGCCGACCCGAAGGTGATGGCCATCGGAGGCCGCACCGAACCGGTCTGGGCCTCCGGGCGCCGACCCGGCTGGTTCCCCCGGGAGTTCGACTGGGTCGTCGGCTGCACCTACCTCGGCCTGCCGCCGGGCCGGACCCGGGTGCGCAACGTCCTCGGCGGCAACGCCTCGTTCCGCCGCGAGGCGTTCGAGATCGCCGGCGGATTCGCCACCGGCATCGGCCGGGACGGCGACAAGCGGCCGCTGGGCTGCGAGGAGACCGAGCTGTGCATCCGGCTCACCCGTGCCTGCCCGGACGCCGTACTGCTCATCGACGACCGCTCGGTGATCCACCACCGGGTCCCCGCGGGCCGCGAGCGCTTCGCGTACTTCCGCACCCGCGCCTACGCGGAGGGCCTCTCCAAGGCCCTGGTCGCACGCAGCGTCGGCGCCCAGGACGGGCTGGCGACGGAGCGCCGCTACACCACCCGCGTGCTGCCCGCCGGGGTGGCGCGCGGCGTCCGCGACGCGCTGCTGCGCAGGCCGGGCGGCGCCGCCCGGGCGAGCGCGATCGTCGCGGGCGTGGCGGCAGCGGCCGGCGGCTATCTGGTCGGCACCGCCCGCACCCGCCGCTCCGGCGGCGGCTTCGTGATCGCGGCGGTACCGGGCCCCGCGCCGGACGCCGGGAACGAACCGCCCCCGGCCGAACCGGTACGGCTGACCGTGCGGACCGAGAAGCCCGCGCGCGGCGACGCTCCGGGCCCCGGCGAGGGAGTGCTGCGCGGTGACGAGGGGGCGGTGGCATGACCGGCCCGGAGGGCACCGCCCTCTCCCCCGTGCCGATCCTCATGTACCACGCGGTCGCCCACAAGCCGGCCCCCGCGACGCACGCCCTGTCCGTCGCGCCCGGCGCGTTCGCCGAGCAGATGGCGGTCCTGGACGACGAGGGGTACCACCCGCTGACCACCGCGCAGCTCGCGGCGGCCTGGCGGGACGGCGGCGCGCTGCCCGACCGCCCGGTCCTGATCACCTTCGACGACGGCTACGAAGGCGTGCACCGCCACGCCCTGCCCGTCCTCGCCAAGTACGGCTTCCCGGCCACCCTGTTCGTCTCCACCGGCTGGCTGCCGGGGCCGTACGACACCGGCGGCGCGCTGGACACCATGCTCGGCTGGGACCAGGTGCGGGAGCTGGCCGCGGCCGGGGTGGAGATCGGCGGCCACAGCCACACCCACCCCCAGCTCGACCAACTCGCCGACGACCGGCTCCGGTCCGAAGTACTGCGCTGCAAGGCGATCGTGGCCGAGCAGCTGGGCGCCGCCCCGGTGTCCTTCGCCTACCCGTACGGCTATTCCAGCCGGCGGGTGCGGCGGACGGTGCGCGCCGCCGGCTTCCACCAGTCGCTGGCCGTCGGCAACGATCTGGCCGGACGCCGGCAGGGCCCGTATGCGCTGCGCCGGCTGACCGTGCGGCGCAGCACGGACCTGGCGGAGTTCCGGCGGATCGTCGCCGGCGAGGCCATCGGCCGCACCTTCGCCAAGGACCGCGTCCTCACCAAGGGCTACGCCCTGCTCCGCAGATCGCGTCAGGCGATCCGGCTCTGCACGCCCGGGGGCTGACCCCGCGCGCCGCAGCGCCGACGCAATGCCGTCAGTGGGGCCCGGTGACGGACAGTGCCGGGCCTCAGGAAAGGGAACCCGAGCCAGTGTCTGACACGACCACCCGGACCGAGGAACGCCCGCGGGACCAGCAGGCACCGGACGGGCGCAAACTGCGGTTCCCGGGGCGCGGCGGCGGTACGCCCCTCTTCCGCAACGCCTATGCGCTGATGCTCAACACGGGCATATCCGGGCTGCTGGGCCTCGGCTTCTGGTTGGTCGCCGCGCGCTACTACACCGAGTCCGCGGTCGGCCAGGGCTCGGCGGCGATCGCCGCGATGAAGCTGCTCGCCGGGCTCACCGCGCTGACGCTGACCGGCGCGCTGGCCCGCTTCATCCCGGTCGCCGGGCGGGCGACGGGCCGGCTGGTGTTCCATACGTACGCGGGCAGTTCGCTGGTCGTGGCGGTGGCCGCCGGCGTCTTCCTGCTCACCCTGGACCTGTGGGGCCCGTCGTACCGCTTCCTGCACGGACCGCTCAACGGCCTGGGCTTCATCGTGGCGGTGATCGCCTGGTCGCTGCTGACCCTGCAGGACGGCGTACTCACCGGACTGCGCAGCGCCCTGTGGGTGCCGGTGGGCAATCTGGTCTTCTCGGCGGTGAAGCTGGCACTGCTGGTCGCGATCGCGACGGCCATCCCCACCGCGGGCGTCTTCGTCTCCTGGGTCGCGGCGATCGCGGTGTCCGTGATCCCGCTGGGCTGGCTGGTCTTCCGGCGCCTCGTGCCGCGCCACATCGCCGCCACCGCGCGCACCGTACGGCCGCCCTCGCTGCGCGAGATGGGCCGCTTCCTGGCCGGCGACTACACCGGCTCCCTCTTCTCGCTCGCGGTGGTCTATCTCGTCCCCGTCCTGGTCGCCTCGCAGGTCAGCGCGGCCGACAACGCGTACTTCTACATCACCTCCACCATCGGCGGCACGGTCAACCTGCTCGCCATCAACATGGGCGCCTCGCTGACCGTGGAGGGCTCGCACGACCCGGCGCGGCTGGCGGAGAACACCCGCGCCGCGCTGCGCCGGATGGCCCGCATCATGGTTCCGGTCGCCCTTTTCCTCTTCGTCTGCGCGCCGTACATCCTCGGCGTGTTCGGCAAGGGGTATGCGGACGCCGCGACGCCGCTGCTGCGCTGGTTCGCGGTCGGCGCGGTGCTGCGCGTGGTCATGGAGACGTACTTCGCGGTGCTGCGCGCGCAGAGCCGGACCTCGGGCCTCGCGTACCTCCAGGGCCTGCTGTGCCTCCTCGTGCTCGGCCTGACGCTGCTCCTGCTGCCCCGGATGGGGCTGGCCGGCGCGGGCGTCGCGGAGGTGTGCAGCCTGGCCGTGATCGCCTCGATCGCGACGGTGAAGCTGTACGGCGTGGTCCGGGGCCGCCCGGTGGCGCCGCTGGCCAAGACGCCGGCCGACGGGGTGGCCCCCGACGGCGACCTGGCGGACCTGGCGGTGCACGGCGACCTGGGCGACGCGGTACGCGCGCCCTCATGGGCGCGGCGCGCCCGGCTCGACGTGGACACGATGCCGCTGGGCGTGCATGTGGACTTCGACCACATGGAACGCCGCCCGGATGTGCGGCCGCCGCTGGCGGAGGAGCAGGTGGCGGACGCGCCACCGCCCTCCGGAAAGCCTTCCTGGGCGAAGGAACCCGACAGCCCGGCGGAGGCGCACACGCTGCCGCTGCCGGTCGTGGCCCCGTCGAGTGCGTCGAGTGCGTCGAGTGCGTCGAGTGCGTCGGAGGCGCATACCGTACGGCTGCCGAAGGTCACCCCGGCGGCGGCCCCGGCCGCTCCTGCTGGTCCTGCTGCTCCGGCCGCGGCGGGCGGCGCGGCAGGCACGAGCGGCGCGTCCCCGGCCCCCCGCGGCGGCGTGGCCGCCCGCCTCGCCGCCCGTCCCGACCTCGGCGTCTGGGCCCTGCTCGTGACCGCCCTCGCGCTCTTCTGGCTGCCGCTGCGCGGGATGGGCGACGCCGACCTGGACCGGATGGGCGGGCTCGGCCTGATCTCCGTCCTGCCCGTCGCGACGCTGACCGGCGCCGCCCTGCTCGCCGTGGCCTTCGCCGCGGCGCTGTGGCTCTCCCGGCCGCGCCGGGTCCTGCTGGCGGCGACGCTCCTCCTGACGGTCGTGGCGCTGCACGCGCTGCCCGCCGTCCTGGAGGCCGAGCCGCGCTTCGCCACCGCCTGGCAGCACCTGGGCTTCCTGGACTACATCGGCCGCACCGGCACCGCCGTACCGGACCTGGACGCGCGCTGGAGCTGGCCGGGCTTCTTCGCCGGGGCGCAGTTCCTCGCCGAGGCGTGCGGCGTCACCGACTTCGACGCGCTGCTCCGCTGGTGGCCGCTGACCATCCAACTCCTGTACCTCGCTCCCGTGTTCCTGCTGCTGCGCTCCGTACGAGCGGACTGGCGCGCGAAGTGGAGCGCGGCATGGCTCTTCGCGCTGTGCGGCTGGGTCGGCCAGGACTACTTCTCGCCGCAGGGCTTCACGTACCTGCTCTACCTCGTGTTCGTCGCGGTCCTCCTGGTGTGGTTCCGCGACCCCCGGGTGCTGCGCGGCAAGCTGCTCCCGGGTGAGGCCGAGGTGCGCCCGGCGAGCCGCGGACAGCGCGCGGTCCTGCTCGGCGTGCTGATCGCGCTGTTCACGGTCTCCGTGGCAGGTCACCAGCTCACGCCCTTCGTGATGCTCGGCGTGCTCGTCTTCCTGGTACTCGTGGGCCGTTCGACGCTGCGCGGACTGCCTCTGCTGCTCGGCGTGCTGGTCGTCTTCTGGATCGGCTTCCTCGCCGAGCCCTACTGGTCGGGCCACTTCGACGAGCTGTTCGGCGGCATCGGCGGCCTCGGCTCCAACGTCACCTCCTCCGTGGCGGGCCGTATCGAGGGCGGCAGCAGCACCCACAAGCTCGTCCTGTACACCCGGGTCCTGCTGGCCGGTTCGGTGCTCGCGCTGGCCTGCTGGGGCGCACTGCGGCGGCGCATGGCGGGCTTCGCCGAGCGCTCGCTGCTGGTGCTCGCCTTCGTGCCGTTCCTCGCCTTCGGGATGCAGTCCTACGGTGGCGAGATGGCGCTGCGCGTCTTCATGTTCGCGCTGCCCGGCGCGTGCGTGCTCGGCGCGCTCGCGCTCTTCCCGCGCGTCGGCCGTCGTGGTCTCGGGCCGCTCGCGGCCCTGCTGGCGGGCCTGGTGCTGGTCTTCGGCTTCCTCGTGGCCCGCTGGGGCAACGAGCCGTTCGAGCGGACCCGGTCCGGCGAGGTCGCGGCGATGGAGTACGTGTACGCCCACGACGAGCCGACCGTACGGCTGCTGTGGATGACCGACGACCCGGTCGACAACGTGACCCCGGACATGCCGTGGGGCGCCAGGGACATGGAGCGCATCCAGTACGAGCCGACCCTCGCGCCGCGCGACCCGGTGCTCGTCGGTCCGCTCGTCAAGGCGCTGAAGGACGCGGGGCCGCAGTCGTACCTGATCGTCAACCGCGGCCAGTCCGAGGCGCTACGGCTGGACGGCGGCTACCCCGACAGCTGGGAGCAGCGGCTGCGCGCGAACCTGGACAGCCGCTCCGACCTGCGGCGAGTGCTCGTCAACGACGACGCCGTGCTGTACGAGCTGAAGGACCCGCCGGCCGGCCCGGTACCGCAGCCCGCCCCGGGCCCGGCGGGCCCGAAGGTCACCTGGACGCCGTGGTCGGTGGCGGGCGGCCTGGCGGTGGTGGCGCTGCTCCTGCTGCTGGGCACCCGCGAGATCGTGCGGGTGGCGCTCCCGCCGAGCGTGGGCACGCAGCGCTGGGTCCAGGGCACGTTCTGGTTCTCGCTGCCGCTCCTCGTGGTCTTCCTGGCGGCCCTCGTGCAGCGGTTCGTGACGCTCTCGTAGGGGCGCCCTCGTAGGGGCCGTTCCTGTAGGGGCTGCTCTCGTAGGGGCTGCTCTCGCAGGAACGGCCTCCGCCCCGTTCGAGTACGGGGCGGAGGCCGTCGCCCTTCAGCGCTTCAGCCCTTCAGCGCTTCAGCCAGCGCAGCCCGTAGGCCGGCATGTCGAAGGTCCTGCCGTCGATCTTGGCCTGGATGGTCCGGTCGAGGGTATTGATCACCAGTACGGTGTCGTCGTCGGCGAGCACCCGTACATTCGGCCGGTCTTCCGGTGCGACGGAAACGGACCGGAAGTCGGTCCCCGGCGGGAATTCCTTCCCGAATTTCCCGAGCAGTTTCATCATCGGCAATTCGCCGCCGCCGTCATCCAGTTGCGTACTGCGCCACAGGCAGCCGGGGCAGTCCTTGCCCTCGTTCTGCGGATTCCAGTACAGCGCGGTCGCGACGCCGGCCCGCGCCATCTCCATCATCGCGGCGGCCTGGACGGCGGTACGGTGCGGCTCGCTCCAGCCGTTCCGGTCGTCGTTCTCGTCCGCGACCTCGACGTACCACTCCGACCACCACACCGGCAGCCCGGTCTCCTGGCGCAGCCACCGCGTCACGTCGCCGAATTTCTCCGTCGCCCGGAATTCGTCCGGCGCGTACTCGTTGTCCCTGGTGTAACTGGAGCCGTCGACGGCCAGGAAGTCGGCCCCGTCCTTGTGCTCGTTCCAGTACGAGACCGCGTCCAGGACCCGCTGGTCGACCGAGCCCCAGGGCCCCGCGAGATCGGACGCGTAGGATTCCTCACCGGGGCCGTAGCTGTCCATCACGATGTACGGCCCGCCGACCTGGATTTCCGGGTCGGCCTTCTTCAGCTCCTTGTACACGAGGTTGTACAGCCGCGTGTAACCCTCGTAGTCCCAGCGGTTCTTGTCCTCGTCGAAGAAGCCCTTGAATTCGTTCCAGACGATGAAGTGCCGGACCTCCGGGTAGCGTTTCGCCACCTTCCCCGCCAGCTTCGCGAAGTCCTCGTAGTGCTCCGGGCTCGGCGCCTTCTCCAGCTCGCCCCAGTCCGTTTTCCCGGCCTTGCCGCCCTTCATCCAGTCCGGCGAACAGCACAGGGTGAGGACGGGCGTGCCGCCGGTGCTCCGGATCAGCTCCAGCCGCCGGTCCAGGTCGCGGAAATTGTATTTCCCCGGGCTCGGTTCCGGATTGCGTGCGCCCCAGCCCATGATGTGCTGATTCTGCGCCATCGGGTCGCCGGTGAGCAGCCGGTCGGCCGCCACCTTGGCGGTGTCCGCGCCGCGGTCGGCGCTGAACTCCGTATGCGTGAACCCCCAGCCCAGCTGAGCCATCGGGTTCACACTGCCGAACACTCCGTTGTTCGCGCCCCTGCCTTCCTGTCCCCCCGGCGGAAACCCGCACATGACCAGGAGTAACGACAGAACTGTCACCCCCGTGCCGAGAAGCGCGGTGATCACCCACCGCGTGCGCCCCGGTATTACCACCCGTAACCCCCCATGACGTCCCACAACGGGCAAGCCTAGCCAGAATCCCGCCTGTTGAGCCGCAATACCGCGTAACGGTTGCCCTGCGGACAGAACTACCACGCCGCCTGTCAAGTGCCGGTCAAGCCCGCGTCCACCTCCGGTCCGGCCCGGGTAATCCCGGAATTCCGTGTACGGCACGCGGTCCATGCCGGATCATGGCCGGCATGTGTGCCGATCACCTGCCGCCGGCCGCCGCCGAGGAGTCGCTGCCGATCCGTCTGACGATGGACGACAGCGACTCCCCTTCCGACGTGGTGGACGCCCTTTTCCTGGGGCGGTTCGCCAACGGACGCCAGCCGTACGCCCTCAGCCGCTCCGTGGAGCGCGTCAAACCGGGTGTGACGCTGCTGCCGCCCGGCGCCGAAGTACTGCGCTCAGCGCGCGACGACGACCGCAGCGCGACCCTCGCCGAGGGCGAGGGCTGGACGCTGCTCGTCTCGCGCTGGAACCGCGGCGCCGACATCACGGTCACGGCCGTCAGCGACGAGCTGGCCCAGAAGGTGCTGGGCCAGTCCACGGACGGCGCCGAGGACGAGCCGGAGCCGCGGCCCGCCAACGTCACCATGGGCTTCTGGTACTACTCCCCGCGCCGCGGCCCGTACCGCACCACCCGGCAGATCTCCGCCGGCACCTGGGAGGAGATCCGGCCGAACTACACGGCGCCGGTCGCCGACGCGCTGGACGGCCTCATGAAGGTCACCCCCGAGGAGATCGCCGGCCGGCTGCTGCTCCTGCACGGCCCGCCGGGCACGGGCAAGACGTCCGCACTGCGCACGCTCGCCCGCTCCTGGCGCGACTGGTGCCAGGTCGACTGCGTACTGGACCCCGAGCGGCTCTTCAACGACGTCGGCTATCTGATGGACATCGCCATCGGCGAGGACGACGCGACGGGCCGGGGCCGCTGGCGGCTGCTGCTCCTGGAGGACTGCGACGAGCTGATCCGCGGCGAGGCCCGGCACACCGCCGGGCAGGCGCTCTCCCGGCTCCTCAACCTCACGGACGGCCTGCTGGGCCAGGGCCGCAACGTCCTCGTGGGCGTGACGACCAACGAGGACCTGGAGCGGATGCACCCGGCGGTGGTCCGGCCCGGCCGCTGCCTGGCCCGGATCGAGGTCGGCCCGCTCACGCGCACGGAAGCGGCCGGCTGGCTGGGCACGGACGAGGGCATCGGCCGCGACGGCGCGAGCCTCGCCGAACTGTACGCACTCCGCCGCGGCACCCGCCCCGCCGCCGTCCCCGCCCAGGACACGGGAGCGGACGCGGGGCTGTATCTGTGAGGAGGCGGGCGGGGCTGTATCTGTGAG
>NZ_NHSG01000229.1:0-26554 GCF_020024005.1 Streptomyces purpurogeneiscleroticus | reverse complement strand
CGCTGCGGCTGCGCGGCTCGGACCCCCGCCTGCACGCCGAGGTGTGCCCCACGGATGATCCGGCGGCGCGCCTGGTCTTCGAGCTGCTGGAGCAGTTCCGTACGGAGGCGGGCGCGGGCACGGACGGACCGCTGCCCGGCGTACGCACCAACCTCCGGCACCGCTTCGTCCGCTGGTCCCGCGCGTGCGAGGCGTCCGGCCTCACCGAGACGGCGCACGGCCTGCTGCTCTTCACCGTCGCGCACGTCGCGCGCGCCCGGATCACCGGCGAGCCGGTCCCCGCACACGCGGAGGAGCCCATCGAGGCCACCCGCGCCGCGCTCGCCCCGCTGACCGGCCACGACCTGGCCGCGCTGCGCCGGCACCGCGCCGACCAGCGCGCCTTCGCGCCGCACGCACTGTCCCTGGCCCGCGCGGTCGCCGGCCTGCTCGCGACGGCCGACGGACCGGCCACGAAGGATGACGCGGAAGACCCTCCCGAGGACGGCCTCTCCCCCTTCACCGCCCTCCTCGACCTCGACTCCGAGTCCGTCGAGGAGACCGCCACCGCCGCGTCGGGGCGCAGCCGCGTCCTGGCCGACGACCCCGGCGGCTACCGCGTCTTCACCACCGCCTACGACCGCGAGGGCCCCGCCGCCGCGCGCGTCAGGGCCGAGCTGCTGCACGAGTACCGCGACCGCCTGGACCGCCGGATCGCCGCGCAGGGCGTCAACATCCCCCGCCTCGCCCGCGAACTGCAGTTGCTGCTTGCCGTCCCGGCCCGGGACGGCTGGGACGGCGGCCAGGAGGCCGGCCACATCGACGGCCGCCGCCTCACCCAGCTGATCGCCTCGCCCACCGAACGGCGGCTCTTCCGTACCGAACGCACCGCCCCGGTGGCCGACGCGCTGGTCACCTTCCTCATCGACTGCTCGGGCTCGATGAAGGAGTACGCCGAGTCCGTGGCGATGCTGGTGGACGTGTTCGCCCGCGCCCTGGACCAGGCGGGCGCGGCCTGCGAGATCCTCGGCTTCACCACCGGCGCCTGGAACGGCGGCCGGGCCCGCCGCGACTGGCTGCGGGCCGGCCGCCCGCCCCACCCCGGCCGCCTCAACGAACGCTCCCACCTCGTCTTCAAGGACGCGGCCACCCCCTGGCGCCGCGCCCGTCGCGACATCGCGGCCCTCCTCAAGCCCGACCTCTTCCGCGAGGGCATCGACGGCGAGGCGGTGGAATGGGCCTGCGCCCGGGCCGCGGACCGCCCCGAGTCCCGCAGGCTGCTCCTCGTCCTCTCCGACGGCAGCCCCATGGACACCGCGACCCATCTCACCAACGACCGCCACTACCTCGACCACCACCTCCGCGACGTGGTGGCCCGGCACGGAGCCGACACGGAGATCCACGGCATCGGCGTGGGCCTGGACCTGAGCCCGTACTACCGCCGTTCCCGCGTCCTGGACCTCGCGGCCGACACCGGGAACGGCATCTTCCGCGAGGTACTGGGGCTACTGGCCCGCTAGCTTGCGCTACTGGCCCGCCAGCTGGCGCTCCACCAGGCGGCCGAGGATCCGGATGCCCGGGTCGATGGCGTGCAGCGGCGGCGCGGCGAAGCCGATGCGGAAGTGGTTCAGCGGCGGTTCCTCGCCGAGGTGGTAGATGTCGCCGCGCTCGATGAGGACGCCGTGCCGCTGGGCGCGCTCCACCAAGCGCCGGCAGTCGAGCTGCTCCGGCCCTGTCATCCACAGGCTCACCCCGCCCGGTGAGGGCGTCGTGTGCCACGGGAGGTGGGTGTTGACGGCCGTGCAGGCGGCTTCCCATTTGCGCATGAGCTGGCCGCGGTAGCGGCGGACGGCGCGGTGGTACTCGCCGGACTGGATCAGGAGGGCCAGTGCGCGCTGGGTGTGGCCCGAGGGGTGGCGGACCGAGTAGCGGCGCAGGTCGCGGAGTTCGCGGACCAGTTCCTTGGCGCCGACGAGGTAGCCCAGGCGCAGGCCCGGGGCCAGGAACTTGGAGAAGGTACCGAGGTAGACGACCTGGTCGGTGGTGTCCAGGCCCTTCAGGGCCGGGGTCGGGCTGCCCTGGTAGCGGAACTCGCTGTCGTAGTCGTCCTCGACGATGACCGTGCCGCTCTCGCGGACGAGGTTGAGCAGTTCGCGGCGGCGGCCGATGCCGAGCGTGACGTTGGTGGGGTGATGGTGACTGGGGGTGACGTGCAGCAGGTCGACGCCCGCGAGGGTGGGCGGCGGGGTGAGCCCGGCGGCGGTCACGGGGAGCGGCATCAGGCGGGCGCCGGCGCGGACGAAGATGTGGCGGGCGTCGAGGTAACCGGGGTCCTCGACGGCGACGACCGAGCCGGTGCCCAGGAGGGCGCGGGTGAGCAGGTCCAGGCCCTGCTGGGAGCCGACGGTGACCAGGACCTCCTCGGGGGTGGCCTCGACGCCGCGGGCCGGGAGGAGGCGGCTGCAGACCATCTCGACCAGCAGCGGGTCGTCGAAGGCGATGCTGTCCTGGAGGCTGTAGCGGGCGTGCGGCTGGTAGAGGGCCTCGTTGAGCGCGCGGGACCAGTCGCGGGCGGGGAAGGCCCGCAGGTCGACCTGGCCGGCGAGGAAGGGGTACGGATACTCCGCCCAGTCGGCGCGCTTCTCGATGTGCGGGAGGGTGTCCTCGGGGTGGCCGCGCAGCCGTGAGGTCCAGTCGAAGGGCTCGTGCGCGGGGCGCTGCTCGGCGGCGCAGTACGGCCGCATGTCGCGGTTGACGAAGATGCCCTGCCGCACCCGGCTCTCGACGAAGCCCTCGGCGACCAGCTCCTGGTACGCGGCGTTCACGGTGTTACGGGAAAGGCCCAGCTCACGGGCGAGTTCGCGGGACGAGGGCAGCCTGCTGCTGGCGTCGATGGTGCCGACCGCTATGCCGTGCTCGATGGCCTTGCGGATCTGCCGGTACAGCGGTTCGGCGGAGTCCCGGTCGATGTCGATCAGTGTGCGTGGAATGCCTGCCTCCTGCGATGGCGGTGGCGGGGGAACGTGCTGCACCGACGCGTGCGGGCGGGCGGCGCCGACCGGCGTGCGGAGGCGGTACTGCCCCCATCGGATTGACCGGATTCGCCTTGTCGTGGGGTGCCAGCTGACGGGATCGTAACCGCGTCCGGCCCCCCGCCCAAGAGGTCGGACAGGAGAAATTGCCCGGCCCGGTCGGTTTCCGGGCTCCCAGCCCTGGACCCATCAGAAGCCGGGGAACTGGCGCTTACGCCCGGACCAGTTGGCCCCGCACGCTAGCGCCACAACGCATCACGGCACCACGAACGCCACCACGCATCACGACGGAGCGCCGCCGCCCCGGACACCGCATGTCACCGGGCGCCCTGCCCGCGCCCGCCCCTACCGATGGGAGTTCTTCGTGAAGATCGGAATCCCGCGCGAGATCAAGAACCACGAGTACCGGGTGGCCATCACCCCCTCGGGCGTCCACGAGCTGGTCCGCCACGGCCACTCCGTGTACATCGAGGAGGGCGCCGGCGCCGGCTCCTCGATCCCGGACGCCGAGTACGCAGCGGCCGGTGCCACCCTCCTGCGGGACGCCGATCAGGTATGGGCCACCGCCGACATGATCCTGAAGGTCAAGGAGCCGGTCGCCGAGGAGTACCACCGGATGCGCGAGGGGCAGCTGCTCTTCACGTATCTGCACCTCGCGGCCTCCAAGGAGTGCACGCAGGCGATGCTGGAGTCCGGGATCACCGGCGTCGCGTACGAGACGGTGCAGCCCGCCGACGGCTCGCTGCCGCTGCTCTTCCCGATGTCGGAGGTGGCGGGCCGGCTCGCGCCGCAGGTCGGCGCGTACCACCTGATGCGCGCGGCAGGCGGCCGCGGCGTGCTGATGGGCGGGGTCTCCGGCACCTCCCCCGCCAAGGTCGTGGTCGTCGGCGCCGGCGTCTCCGGCATGAACGCGGTGGCCGTGGCCACCGGCATGTGGGCCGACGTCACGCTGCTCGACCTGAACATCGAGAAGCTGCGCGCCGCCGACCGGATGTACCAGGGCCGGATCCGGACTGTCGCCTCCAACGCCTTCGAGCTGGAGCGGGCCGTCCTGGAGGCCGACCTGGTCGTCGGCGCGGTGCTGGTGCCCGGCGCCCGCGCCCCCAAGCTGATCAGCAACGACCTGGTCTCCCGGATGAAGGAGGGCTCGGTACTGGTCGACATCGCCATCGACCAGGGCGGCTGCTTCGAGGACTCCCGTCCGACCACCCACGCCGACCCGACGTACCAGGTCCACGACTCGGTCTTCTACTGCGTCGCGAACATGCCGGGCGCGGTCCCGAACACCTCCACGTACGCGCTGACCAACGTGACCCTGCCGTACGTCCTGGCCATCGCAAACAACGGCCTCGCGGCCGCCGCCGAAGCCGACCCTGCCGTCAAGCGCGGCATCAACGTGGTGGGCGGCCAGCTCACCTACCAGCCGGTGGCCGAGGCGCACGACCTGAAGTACGTCGACGTCGACGAGGTCCTCGTCTGAGGCACGCGCCGGGCCCGCCCGACCGCGGCGCGGGCCCGGACCGTACATCCGCCCCACTCGCCCCCCTTCCGGAAGGATCACCGTGAGCACCGACTCCTCCCTCCGCGCCAAGGCGCAGGCCCACCTCGGCCAGCACTTCACCCGCAACGACGTCTGGCAGGACGAGGGCCTGCCGGTCTTCGTCCGCAGCGAGGGCTGCCACCTCTACGACGAGCAGGGGCGCCGCTTCCTGGACGGCCTGGCCGGGCTGTTCTGCGTCAACATGGGCCACGGCCGCGGCGACATCGTGACCGCCGCCACGAAGCAGATGGAGACGCTGCCGTACTCCACGAACTGGGGCGCGGCACACCCGCCGGCCGTCGAGGCGGCGAGCCTCATAGCCGACCTGGCGCCCGGCGACCTGAGCGTCACCTGGTTCGTCAACTCCGGTTCGGAGGCCGTGGAGACGGCGATCAAATTCGCCCGGCAGTACCACAAGAGCCAGGGCGCGCCGGAGCGCACGAAGATCATCAGCCGGAACATGGCGTACCACGGGGTGACGCTCGGCGCCCTGTCGGTGACCGGCCTTCCGAAGATCCGCGACCCGTTCCTCCCCCTCCTCCCCGGGATCCGGCACGTCCCCAACACCCTCGGCTTCACGGGCGACTGCGGCCCGGCGGACCAGCTGGACTGCGTCCGCGCCATCGAGCAGGCCATCGTCGAGGAGGGCCCGGAGACGGTCGCCGCGGTCTTCGCGGAGCCGGTGCAGAACGGCCGCGGTGCGCTGGTACCGCCGGACGGCTACTGGCGCGAACTGCGCCGGATCTGCGACAAGTACGGCGTGCTGCTCGTCGCCGACGAGGTCATCTGCTCCTTCGGGCGACTGGGCGAATGGTTCGGCAGCGGGTACTTCGGGGTCGTACCGGACATGATCACCTTCGCCAAGGGGTCCACGTCCGGATACGCGCCGCTGGGCGGCATGATCGTCCGGGAGCCGCTGGTCCGCGGCCTGTTCGAGTCGCCGAAGGGCGGTACGTTCACGCACGGCGCGACGTGGGGCGGCCACCCGGTCTCCACCGCGGTCGCGGTCGCCAACATCACCGCGATGCGGGACGAGAACGTCCTCGGCAACGTCCGCACCCTCGGGCCCGAGCTGCGTGCCGGGCTGGAGACCCTCAAGGACCGCTACCGCGTCGTGAAGGACGTGCGCGGCATGGGCTTCTTCTACGCGGTGGAGCTGATGGCCGACAGCGAGACCGGCCGCGAGCTGACCGAGGAGGAGTCGACGAAGGTACTCCGCGAGGTCCTGCCGACCGCCTTCAAGCGCACGGGCGTCATCCTGCGCCCCGACGACCGGGGCGCGACGATGCTGATGATCTCGCCCCCGCTGGTGGCCGACCGCGAGGTGCTCGGCGAGCTGCTCTCGGGCGTGGACGTAATGATCGCGGACGTGCAGCGGAGCGTACTGGGCTGACGCGGACGCCGCGTATACGGGACGGCTCGAACAACCTCGTCCCCCCAACAGGGGGTTACCCGAAGGGGGCGGCGCGGACACGCTCGCGGCGACACGCCCGTGCCCTCGACGCCGACGCGTATACGGGGCGGCTCGAACACCCCCGTCCCCCCAACAGGGGGTTACCCGAAGGGGGCGGTGGGGACACGCGGTGGGCCGGGCAAGGGAGGCGGTGCGGACACGCCCGCCTTCCTTGGCGTACCCGAAAACGATCATCATGCAATGCCGGTGCAACACGCGCGTCATGCGCGCGTTCTAGGCTCCCCTCTGGTACCGCGATATCGCTGGTTTCTGGCGCTTTCTCCGGAGTTCACCGGGCGGCCATCATCCCCGACAATGCCGATTACCCAAGGAATGGGGTCCCCGTGGGAGAGAAAGACACCGAAACCACCGAAAACTCAGGTCTGCGCAGCGAACTGAAACAGCGCCATATGCAGCTCATCGCCCTCGGCGGAGTCATCGGCGCGGGGCTGTTCGTCGGCAGCGGCGTGGTCATCGAGGACGCCGGGCCGGCCGCCATCATCTCGTTCCTGCTGGCCGGCGGGCTGGTCATTCTGGTCATGCGGATGCTGGGCGAAATGGCGGTGGCCCGCCCCTCGGTGGGCTCCTTCTACGCATACGCACGGCTCGCCCTGGGCAATTGGGGCGGATTCACCATCGGCTGGCTCTACTGGTATTTCTGGGTGAATGTCGTGGCGCTGGAGGCGGTGGCCGGCGCGAGCCAGCTGCACGCCTGGCTGCCCGGTATTCCGCTGTGGGTCATCAGCCTCTGCCTGATGGTCATCCTCACCGGGGTCAACATGTTCTCGGTGAAGTCCTTCGGGGAGTTCGAGTACTGGTTCTCCTCCATCAAGGTCGCCGCCATCACCGTATTTCTCGTCCTCGGCCTGGTATTCGTCCTCGGGCTGTGGCCGGGGGCCCATGAAGCGGACGTCTCGAACCTGACCGCGCACCAGGGATTCGCGCCGCACGGCATCGGCCCGGTGCTCGCCGCCGTCATTCCGGCCGTCGGCTTCTTCACCGGCGCCGAGATCGCCGCGCTGGCCGCCTCGGAGTCCAGCGAGCCGCGCCGCAACGTCGCCAAGGCCACCAACTCCGTCGTGCTGCGCGTGCTGCTCTTCTACGTCGGCTCGATCTTCCTGGTCATCGCGATCGTGCCGTGGAACAAGCCGGGGGTGGCGGACGGCCCGTACGTCGCCGCGCTCCAGGAGATCGGCATCCCCGCCGCCGGCACCCTGATGCGGATCCTCGTCCTGGTCGCCGTGCTCTCCTCGCTGAACGCCGGGCTCTACAGCGCCTCCCGCATCGTCTTCGCGCTCACCAGGAACGGCGACGCGCCGCGCGGCCTGACGAAGCTCAGCAAGCGGGGCGTGCCGCGCCGCGCGATCCTCCTCGCGACCACCCTCGGCTATGTCTCAGTGATCATCGCGTATGTCTCGCCGGACGCGGTCTTCTCCTTCATCGTGCACTCCTACGGTGCCGTGGCCCTCTTCGTGTACCTGCTCGTCGCCCTCTCCCAGCTGCGGCTGCGCCGCCGTCTGGAGCGCGAGGACCCGGGCTCCCTCCAGCTGAAGATGTGGTGGTACCCCTACCTGAGCTGGTTCACGGTGGCCGCGATGGCGGTCGTGATCGTCACGATGGCCGTACTGCCGTCCACCCGTATGGACTTCGCGGCCAGCGCGGTCACGCTCGTGGTGGTGCTCGCGGCGTACGGGGTGCGCGCGTACCGGAAGCGGGGGCCGGGCGGGGCCGCGGCCGAGGCGCCCGAAGAGACGCCCGTCGACCTGCCCAGTACGGGAGCCACCGCGGTGTCGGCGTCGGAGGCGCAGACGGAGGCGGAGGCGAGGGCTCCCCGCGCCTGACCGGGGATGCGGGCCGTACCGGATACGGCCCGCACCCCCCGTCCGTCAGACCACCGCCCCCGAGTCATCTGGCCGCCGGGCCCCCGCGCGGCGCCGGGGCCCGGGCGCCGACAGCGCGGACCTGCCCCGCCCGACCGGGCGGGGCGGCGGTGCCGTACTGCGGGCCTCCAGCGAGATCGCCAGCGGCATCGCCGTGAACAGCGACGAGTACGTGCCGACGCCGATGCCGATCAGCAGCGCCACCGCGAAGTCGGTGAGCGTGTCACCGCCCAGCAGCGCCAGCGCGGCCAGGATCAGCACGGCGCCGATGCCCGTGTTCACCGTGCGCGGCAGGGTCTGCAGGATCGCGGAGTTGGCGACCCGGTCGAACGGCGCCTTGCGGTTCGCGCCCCACAGTTCGCGTACCCGGTCGAAGACCACGACGGAGTCGTTGACGGAGTACCCGATGACGGTGAGCAGCGCCGCCAGGAACACCCCGTCGACGGGCTTGCCGAGCCAGGCGAAGACGCCGACCAGGATCAGCACGTCGTGGGCCATCGCGGCGACCGCGGAGGTCCCGAAGGTCCAGCGGAAGCGGGCCGCCAGGTAGCCGAGCTGGGCGAGCAGTGCCACGCCGAGGGCGATCAGCGCGTTGCGGCGCAGCTCGTCCCCCAGGCTCGGTCCGATCAGTTCGTCCCGTACCTTCTCGGTCTTCCCGCCCAGTCCGGCGACGGTCCTGCGGACCTCGCTCTCCTGCGCGGCGGTCAGCTTCTCGGTGCGTACGGTGAGGTCGCCCTCGCCCGAGGAGTTGACCACGGCGCGCGGGAAGCCGGCCTCTGCGAGTGCCTTGCGTGCCGCTCCGGGGTCCACCTGAGTGGCGGTGGCGTACTCGACCATCCGGCCGCCGGTGAACTCCACGCCGAAGTCCAGGCCGCGCAGCCCGATGCCGCCGGCGGCCAGGGCGAGGACGAGCGCGGAGGCGGCGAGCCAGCGGCGCCGGTGGCGCATCAGGTCGGGCGCGCGGCGGGTGAGCCAGATGCGGACCCGGCCCTCGTCGGCCAGTCCGGTGAGGCGTGGTGCCGCCCGTACGAGGTCCCGGTCGAGGGCGAATTCGGCGAGGACCCGGGTGACGACCAGGGCGCTGATCATCGAGGCGAGGACGCCGATGGAGAGGGTGACGCCGAAGCCGCGTACCGGCCCGGAGGCGAAGAAGAACAGCAGTCCGGCGGCGAGGAGGGTGGTGATGTTGGAGTCCGCGACGGCGCTGAAGGCGTTGCGGAAGCCGGCGGTCAGGGCGGTGCGGATGTTCGGCCGCGCGCCGTTGTCCGCGCCGCCGCGCCGCTTCTTCTTGCGGCCCGCCGCGTACTCCTCCCTGGCGCGTTCGAATACGAGGACGTTGGCGTCCACCGCCATTCCGATGGCCAGCACGAAGCCGGCCAGGCCCGGGAGGGTGAGGGTGGCGCCGAGTGCCAGCAGTGCGGCGTAGGAGATCAGCGCGTAACAGCCCAGGGCCAGCGCGGCGAGGACGCCGAGCAGCCGGTAGACGACGGTGATGAAGAGCGCGGTGAGGGTGACGCCGATGACCGCGGCCTCGGCGCTGGCCTCGATGGCGTCGGCGCCCAGCGTCGGCCCGACGGTCCGCTGTTCGATCAGCTCGACCGGTACGGGCAGCGCGCCGCCCTTGATGAGCAGCGCGAGGTCCTGGGCCTCCTGCTGGGTGAAGTTGCCGGTGATCTGGGTGGAGCCGCCGGTGATGCCGGTGCCGCAGGCCACCGACTCGTTGACCTGCGGGGAGGAGATGACCTTGTCGTCGAGGACGATGGCGGCGCGGCGGGCCGGGTCGCCGATCGGCTTGCAGGCGGCGTCACCGGTGAGCTCCGCCCATTTCTGCTCGCCGCTGCCGCGCAGGTCGACGGTGACGTACCAGCCGCTGCCGCGCTCGGCGTCGAAGCCGGCCTCGGCACCGTCGACCTGTTCGCCGGTGAGGGCGGCCGGGCCGACGCGCAGCGGCTGCCCGGACTCGTCGCGCAGGGTGCGCTTGTCCTTGGGGCCGTGGCTCCCGGGGCCCTGCGGGTCCGCGCCGAGTACGGGGTGGAAGGTGAGCTGGGCGGTGCGGCCGAGGACCTCGGCGGCCTCGCGGGGGTCCTGGACGCCGGGGAGTTCGACGACGATGCGGTGCTCGCCGGAGCGGGCGAGGTTCGGCTCGGAGACGCCGAGGCCGTCGACGCGGCGGCGGAGTACTTCGAGTGTGCGTTCCGTGGCCGCGCGGTCGGCCTTCGTGGTGGGCGAGTCCCGGGTCTCCAGGACGATCTGGGTGCCGCCGCGCAGGTCGAGTCCGAGGCGCGGGGTCTGGGTGAGGGAGAGGTAGAGCGACAGGGCGAGGACGGCGAGCGCGAGGAGCGCGCGCAGCCTCGAAGCACGTTTCATGGGAAGGGGCCTCCAGCAGGCGGTGCCGCGCGACTCGTTGCGTACGGGCGCGGCGGAGATCCGTGCGGGCACGCGCGGGCGTGCGGGCACGGTGGGGAACGCCGCGGCCGGTGCGTACGGCAGCGCGGCGGGAAGCACGGCGAACGCCCCCCGCGGCCGGTGGCCGGGTCAGGGGTGCCGTGGTGGGACGTGTTACCTGCTGGAGAGCGGCGGGGCGCGGGCCGGCCGGAGGCCCGCCGAGAACTGGTGCCCGTCGGTGGTGTCCCGGCGCACCGGCAGCCAGGCCAGGGCCCGCGGCCGGGCGGTGTAGCGGCCGGCCGGGCCGAGACCCGGTGCCGGGTGGGCCACGTGCTGTTCGGCCGGCGCGGTGCGGCCGCTGGTACGGAGGACGGCGGGCAGGTGCGTGGGGTGCGCCGAACCGTCGTGCGCGTGCGGCGGGCCCTCCGGGTTCATGGAGACGTACGACGCACGGTCCGCGTACGGGGCCGTCGTCGCGGCCGTGGCGGTGGGGGTCAGTCCGCTGACGACGAGCGCGAAGACCGCGAGCAGTGCCCGCAGGGCGGCCGCGTGGCGCATCCGCCGGTCCATGCCGCTGCCTCCTCGTCCGGCTCGCCGTCGGATGTGCGGATCTGATCGCCGCCACCCGGACGGGTGTCCGGCACACTCTGCCACGGCCGGGAGGTTTTGGAGAGCCTCCGGTGACAGGCGTTTCCGGAGCGAAAGACCCCGGCCGCCCCAACACCGATCCGCCGGGCGGATACTGCTGCGTATGGGGAAAGTTCATGAACGTATCGACGGCAGACTGCGCACCTTCATCGAGGCGCAGAAGATCTTCTTCACCGCGACCGCGCCGCTCTCGGGGGACGGCACGGTCAATCTCTCGCCCAAGGGCCTGTCGGGCTCGTTCGCGGTCCTCGACGAGCACACCGTCGCGTACCTCGACTTCGCCGGCAGCAACGCCGAAACCGTCGCGCACCTGCGGGAGAACGGCCGCATCACGCTGATGTGGTGCGCCTTCGAGGGCCCGCCGAACATCGTCCGCGTACACGGCAGGGGTGAGCCCGTATTCCGCGACGACCCGCGGTGGGAGGAACTGCTCGCGCACTTCCCGGACATCGACGGGTCCGCGCACGGCCTGCGCGCGATCATCGTGGTCACCGCCGAGCTGATCCGTGACACCTGCGGCTACGGCGTGCCGTTCATGACGTACGACGAGGACCGGGAGCTGCACCGCTCGCGGTTCGCGCGCGAGACGGACGAGAGCCTGGACGCGTACTTCCGGAAGAAGGAGTACATCGCGCAGAGCATCGACGGGCTGCCGGGGCTGCCCCTGCCGCTGCCGCCGCTGCCGGCCTCCTGACGCCACTGCCGGCCTCCTGACACGCGTACGGCCCGCTCCCCGGGGGGAGCGGGCCGTGGCGTACCGGGCTCAGCCGTTGCGCTGTGCCAGCCGCAGCAGGTGGTCGGCGAGCGCCTGGCCGCCGTCCGGGTCGCGGCTGATCAGCAGCAGCGTGTCGTCACCGGCGATGGTGCCGAGGATGACGTGCAGCTCGGCCTGGTCGATGGCCGAGGCCAGGAACTGCGCCGCACCGGGCGGCGTACGCAGCACCACCAGGTTCGCCGACGCCTCTGCCGAGATCAGCAGCTCGCTGGAGAGGCGGCGCATCCGCTCCTCCTTGGCGGACTCGCCCAGCGGCGCCTTGGGGGTGCGGAAGCCGCCCTCGCTCGGTACCGCGTAGATCAGCTCGCCGTTGGTGTTGCGGATCTTCACCGCGCCCAGCTCGTCCAGGTCCCGGGAGAGCGTCGCCTGGGTGACGCTCAGCCCGTCGTCGGCCAGCAGCTTGGCCAGCTGGCTCTGGGACCTGACCGGCTCGCGGTTGAGGATGTCCACGATCCGGCGGTGCCGGGCGGTCCGTGTCTGCGGTACGGCAGGGCCGTGCAGCGAATCGTTGTCCTGCGCCTCGGTCATCGTTCTGCTCAGTCTCCGGATCGTCGTTCCCCGTCGGCCGCGTCCGCGGCCGCGTCCAGGACGCCGGGGAGCTTCTGGAGGAACGTGTCCACCTCAGCGTCGGAGACGATCAGCGGCGGCGCGAGCCGGACCACGTCCGGCACACAGGCGTTCACCAGAAGACCAGCGTCCTGAGCGGCCTGCTGCACCTTCGGCGCGTGCGGCCCCGTCAAGACGATACCCAGCAGCAGGCCCGCGCCGCGGACCGAGCCGACCAGCGGGTGCTCCAGCGCCCCGATCCCGTCCCGCAGCCGCTCCCCGGCCCGCTTCACGTGGTCGAGCAGCCCGTCCGCCTCGATGGTGTCCAGAACGGCCAGCGCGGCGGCGCAGACGACCGGGTTTCCGCTGAAGGTGGAGCCGTGCGCGCCGGGCGTGAGCAGCTCGGCGGCCTTCCCGTACGCGAGGGTCGCGCCGATCGGCAGCCCGCCGCCCAGCCCCTTGGCGAGCGTGACGATGTCCGCCTCGACGCCCTGGGACTGCGCCTCCAGCCAGTGCCCGGTCCGGCCGATGCCGGTCTGGATCTCGTCCAGGACGAGCAGGGTGCCGGTGGCCGCGGTGATCTCGCGGGCCGCCTGGAGGTACCCGGCCGGGGGCACGATGACGCCGTTCTCGCCCTGCACCGGCTCCAGGATCACAAAGGCGGTCTCGGTGGTAACGGCTTCCCGCAGCGCCTCGGTGTCGCCGTACGGGACGTACGTCACGTCGCCGGGCAGCGGCCGGAACGGGTCCTGCTTGGCGGGCTGGCCCGTCAGCGCGAGGGATCCCATGGTCCGGCCGTGGAACCCGCCGGCGGTGGAGACGATGTGGGTGCGGCCGGTCAGCCGGCCGATCTTGAAGGCGGCCTCGTTGGCCTCGGCGCCGGAGTTGGAGAAGTACACCCGGCCCGGACGGCCGCCGGCGATCTGCAGCAGCCGCTCGGCGAGCGCGACGGTCGGCTCGGCGACGAAGAAGTTCGAGACATGGCCGAGGGTGGCGACCTGGTCGGAGACGGCGCGGACGACGGCCGGGTGGGCGTGGCCGAGCGCGTTGACCGCGATGCCGCCGAGGAAGTCGAGGTACTCGGCGCCGTCGGCGTCCCAGACCTTGGCGCCCTCGCCGCGCACCAGCGGGATGCGGGGCGTGCCGAAGTTGTCCATCATGGCGCCCTGCCAGCGCTCCGTGAGGCTCTTGTTGCTCACGCCGTTCGTCATGCCGCCCCCTCGTCGTCCTCGTCCGCATCCGGCACGACCATCGTGCCGATGCCTTCGTCCGTGAAGATTTCCAGCAGGATCGAGTGCTGGACCCGCCCGTCGAGCACCCGGGCGTTGTGCACTCCGTTGCGTACGGCGTGCAGGCAGCCCTGCATCTTGGGCACCATGCCGCTCGCGAGATCCGGCAGCAGCTTCTCCAGCTGCTTGGCGGTGAGCCGGGAGATGACCTCGTCGCTGTTGGGCCAGTCCTCGTAGAGGCCCTCGACGTCGGTGAGGACCATCAGGGTCTCGGCGTTCAGCGCGGCGGCGAGCGCGGCGGCCGCGGTGTCGGCGTTCACGTTGTACACGTGTCCGTCGTCGGCGCTCCGGGCGATCGACGAGATCACCGGGATGCGGCCGTCGTCCAGCAGGGCCTGGACCGCGCCCGGGTCGATGGCGGAGATCTCGCCGACCCGGCCGATGTCCACCCGCTCGCCGTCGATGTCCGCGTAGTGCTTGGTGGCGGTCATCAGGTGGGCGTCCTCGCCGGTCATGCCGACGGCGAGCGGCCCGTGCTGGTTGAGCAGCCCGACCAGCTCGCGCTGGACCTGCCCGGCGAGCACCATCCGTACGACGTCCATGGCCTCGGGCGTGGTGACCCGCAGTCCGGCCTTGAACTCGGACTCGATGCCCAGCGTGGCGAGCTGCTTGCTGATCTGCGGGCCGCCGCCGTGCACGACGACCGGGCGGAGCCCGGCGTGCCGCAGGAACACCACGTCCTGCGCGAAGGCGGCCTTCAGCTCCTCGTCGATCATGGCGTTGCCGCCGAACTTGATGACGACGGTCTTGCCGTGGTGGCGGGTGAGCCAGGGCAGCGCCTCGATGAGGATGCGGGCCTTGGGCAGCGCGGTGTGCTTGCGTGCGGTGGTCGGTTCGCTCATGACGAGTACGCGCTGTTCTCGTGGACGTAATCGGCGGTGAGGTCGTTGGCCCAGATGACCGCGGACTCGGTGCCGGCGGCGAGGTCGGCGGTGATCCGGACCTCCCGGTACCGCATGTCGACCAGGTCGCGGTCCTCGCCGACCGAGCCGTTCTTGCAGACCCACACGCCGTTGATCGCGACGTTCAGCTCGTCCGGCTCGAAGGCGGCGGAGGTGGTGCCGATGGCGGACAGCACCCGGCCCCAGTTCGGGTCCTCACCATGAATGGCGCACTTCAGGAGGTTGTTCCGGGCGATGGACCGGCCGACCTCGACGGCGTCGTCCTCCGTCGCGGCGTTGATCACCTCGATACGGATGTCCTTGCTGGCGCCCTCGGCGTCGCCGATGAGCTGCCGTGCGAGGTCGTCGCAGACCTCGGTGACGGCGGCCGCGAACTCCGCGGCCTGCGGGGTCACGCCGGAGGCGCCCGAGGCGAGCAGCAGCACGGTGTCGTTGGTCGACATGCAGCCGTCGGAGTCGACCCGGTCGAAGGTCGTGCGGGTGGCGGCCCGCAGCGCCGTGTCCAGCTCCTCGGCCGGGACATCGGCGTCCGTCGTCAGTACGACGAGCATCGTGGCCAGGCCCGGCGCGAGCATCCCCGCGCCCTTGGCCATGCCGCCGACGACCCAGCCGTCGCGCTCCGCGAACGCGGTCTTGTGCACGCTGTCGGTGGTCTTGATGGCGATGGCGGCCTTCTCGCCGCCGTGCGCGCTCAGCTCACCGGCCGCCTTCTCGATGCCCGGCAGCACCTTGTCCATCGGCAGCAGCTCGCCGATCAGCCCGGTCGAGCAGACCGCGACCTCGCCGGCGTTCTGCCCCAGCACCTCGGCGACCTTCTCGGCGGTCGCGTGGGTGTCCTGGAACCCCTTCGGCCCGGTGCAGGCGTTCGCCCCGCCGGAGTTCAGCACGACCGCGCTGACCTGCCCGGCCTTGAGGACCTGCTGGGACCACAGCACCGGCGCCGCCTTGACGCGGTTGGCGGTGAAGACGCCGGCGGCGGCCAGTCGCGGACCGGTGTTCACCACGAGGGCGAGGTCCGCGTTCCCGTTCTCCTTGATCCCGGCGGCGATGCCCGCTGCCGTGAATCCCTTGGCTGCCGTAACCGTCACGGCGCGACTCCGATCGTGGAAAGTCCCGTGTCCTCGGGGAGCCCGAGGGCGATGTTCATGCTCTGTACGGCGCCACCGGCCGTACCCTTCGCGAGGTTGTCGAGCGCGCAGATCACGATGATCCGCCCGGCGGCCGCGTCGTACGCGACCTGGAGCTGCACCGCGTTCGACCCGTACACGGCCGCGGTGGCCGGCCACTGCCCCTCGGGCAGCAGCTGTACGAAGGGCTCGTCGCCGAACGCCTTCTCGTACGCGGCCCGCAGGTCCTCCCCCGTCAGCCCCGGCTTCGCCTTGGCCGTGCAGGTCGCGAGGATGCCGCGGGGCATGGGCGCGAGGGTCGGCGTGAAGGACACGCTGACCGGCTCGCCGGCCGCGGCGCTGAGGTTCTGGATCATCTCCGGGGTGTGCCGGTGCACGCCGCCGACGCCGTACGGGCTCATCGACCCCATGACCTCGGAGCCGAGCAGATGCGGCTTGGCCGCCTTGCCCGCGCCCGACGTGCCGGACGCCGCGACGATCACGGCCTCCGGCTCGGCCAGCCCCGCCGCGTACGCCGGGAACAGCGCGAGCGAGACGGCGGTCGGGTAACACCCCGGGACGGCGATGCGCTTGGACCCCTCCAGCGCGGCGCGCGCCCCGGGAAGCTCGGGGAGGCCGTACGGCCAGGTACCGGCGTGCGGGGAGCCGTAGTACTTCTCCCAGTCCCCCGCGTCCTTCAGCCGGAAGTCGGCGCCGCAGTCCACGACCAGCACGTCCGGGCCCAGCTCCTCGGCCACGGCCGCCGACTGCCCGTGCGGCAGCGCGAGAAAGACGACGTCGTGCCCGGCCAGCACCTCGGTGGTGGTCGGCTCCAGCACCCGGTCCGCCAGTGGCAGCAGGTGCGGCTGGAGCGCCCCGAGTCGCTGACCCGCGTTGGAGTTTCCGGTCAGCGCCCCGATCTCGACCTCGGGGTGCGCCAGCAGGAGACGCAGGACTTCCCCGCCCGCATATCCGCTGGCCCCGGCCACCGCCGCTCGTACAGTCATCGAACCCTCCTCATTGATGGCATGACTATACGGACTATGGCACGTTTATGCAACGCCGTATGCGGGTGGTGGGGGTGAGTGGCGGGAGGCGTCCGCCAGCCCGCGGATTTCGGCGGCAAGGGTGTCCCACGCGTGCTCCGGGAGTTCATGGCCGACTCCGGGCAGCAGGAGCAGGCGCGCCTCGCGGATCCGGGAGGCGATCGCCCGGCCCGCGGCGGGCTTGATCAGGGGGTCGTCCGCGCCGTGGAGGACGAGCGTGGGGCGGTCGACGGCGCTGATGGGCGGGCCGTGCCACTGGGCGCCGATCTGGCGGCTCTGGGCCTGCCGGTCGCGCAAGCCGCTGTCGGCGTTGCGCTCGGCGGCCTCCCGGGCGGCCCGCTCGTCGAAGGGGCGGTGCGGCGAGGCGAGGAGCCGGGAGACGGCGAGACCGGCCGCGACGGCCCCTTCACGCGTATCGGGGAACCGCAGACGGGCGAACCTCGCCAGCGTCCGCGTCCGTATGTACCGCAGGGTCCGCAGCCCGGAGACGTCCGCGGGGACGGCGGCCATGGTGGTGAGCGTCCGGACCCGGTCCGGGTGGCGCAGCGCCACGCGTTGCGCGACGGCGCCACCGAGCGAGACGCCCAGCAGGTGCGCCGACGGCCACCCCAGAGCGTCCATGACGGCGACGGCGTCGTCCGCCATGTCCTCGGCGGTGTACGCCTCGCCGCGCCTGCCGAACAGCGCGGAGAGGGGGTTGCCCGCGGCGGCGGGCGGCAGGTGGGTCGACTCCCCGCCGTCGCGCTGGTCGTACCGGGCCACCGCGAAGCCCCGCGCGGCCAGCAGCCGGCACAGCCCCTCGGGGACCCACAGCCGGTTGACACCCAGGCCCGTGACCAGCAGCAGCGGCTCGCCGTCGGCCCCTTCGGCCAGCCGGTCGAAAGCCAGTCGCACCGGGCCGTTCTCGGCCCATTGGACCGGGCCCCACGGACTCGTCGGCGATGAGGACACGAGAACCTCCCATAACTGCGATCGATGTTCGCAGTTTCTAGGATAGGGGACGCACCATGGGAACGGGAGGAAGCGGGTGGAGGAGTGGACCGGGAACCGGTGACCGTCTGGGCGCGGCCCGAACGCGGCACCCGCGGCCCGGCGGCGGTGCACAGCCGCGCCGAGCTGGCCGCCGTCGCCGTCGAGCTGGCGGACCGCAGCGGCCTGTCGGCGGTGTCGATGCGGCAGGTGGCCAAGGCGCTGGGCACCGGCCAGGCATCCCTGTACCGCTACCTCGCCGGCCGGGCGGATCTGCTCGACCTGATGACGGACGCGGTGACGGGAGAGATCGACCTCGACGTCCCGCTCAGCGGTGATCCCGTCGCGGACCTGGCCGCCCTGGCAGCCCGCACCAAGGCCGTCCAGCTGCGGCACCCCTGGCTGGCGGACATCCCGCCGGAACCGCTCCGGCTGGGCCCTCGGGGGCTGGACTACCTGGAGTACGCACTGCGCGCGATGGCACCCGCCGGGCTGCCGGGCGGGACCGGGCTGGAGGTCGTCGCGCTGATGAACGCCCTGGTCGCGCAGTTCGCCCGGACGGAGCTCCAGGCCGCCGGCGCGGACACCGGCCGCCGGGCGGCACAGGCCGCCTATCTGAGCGCGGCGGCTGCCCGGGGAGAGCATCCGCATCTCGCGGCCGCCCTGGCGGAACGGCCCGGAGCCGGCCCGGCGGAGGACCCGCAGGTCCTGTTCGAGCGGACGATGCGCCGGGTGCTCACCGGGCTCGTGGGGGAAGGTCCAGGAGCAGCACCGTCCCAACAGCCCTCATAGCCCCGGCAGCCCCCTCCAGCAGCCCCTCTAGAGGCCGAAGGCGGCCGCGTACTGGATGACCCCGGCGGGAACCGGCCGTGCGGGCTCCGCGTCGGGCGCGTCCAGCGGGAGGGCCATCATCGCCTCGTCGGGGACCTCCATCGGGGCGCTGATGCCCCAGCGGGAGGCCGGGCGGAACCCGAACCGTGGGTAGTAATCGGGATGCCCGAGCACCACCACGAGGCGCTCGCCCCGCGCCCGCGCGGCGTCGAGCGCGGCGCGGATGACCGCGGAGCCCGCCCCTCGGCTCTGGTGCGCGGGCAGCACCGCGCACGGGCCGAGCGCCAGCGCGGGCTGCCCGGCGATGTGGCAGCGGCTGAGCAGCGCGTACGCGGCCACCGTGCCGTCCGGGGTCTCCGCCACCCACGACAGGCCGTCGAGCCACGCCTCCCGGTCGGCACGCAACGCGTCGACAAGATCGGCCTCCTCGGCGAGGGGGAACGCGGCGAGGTTGACCTGCCGGACGGCGGCGGCGTCACCCGGCGCCTCGGGACGGGTGCGCCAGGAGGCGGAGGCGGTGGCGGTACGGGTCGTGGGGGTACTGGTCGTCATGGCCGCCATTCTTGGTCACCGGGGGCCCCGGAGGCGACGACAAAAATGGGGGCCGGTGCCGGGGCTCAGGGCGCCGGCGTGAAGACCAGCGACGCGTTGTGGCCGCCGAAGCCGAAGGAGTTGGTGAGGGCGGCCGGGACGGCGGTCCGGCGCGGGGCGCCGGTGACGACGTCGAGCTTCACCTCCGGGTCGAGCGTGTCGACATTCGCGGTGGCGGGCACGACGCCGTCGCGTACCGCGAGGATCGTCGCGAGCGCGCCGAGGGAGCCCGCCGCGCCGAAGAGGTGACCGGTCATCGACTTGGTCGCGGTGACGGCCGGGTGGGTGCCGATCGCCTCGGAGACCGACTGCGCCTCGGCGAGGTCGCCCTTGGGCGTGGAGGTCGCGTGGGCGTGCACGAGCCCGATGTCCTGCGGCGTGAGCCCGGCCGCGGCCAGCGCCCGGCGCATGGCCCGGACCTGGCCCTCCGGGTGCGCGGCCGTGATGTGGAAGGCGTCCGAGGTGACGCCGGCCCCCGCGAGCGTGGCGTGGGCGCGGACCGCCCGGGCGGCGGCGAACTCCGCGCGTTCCAGTACCACCACGGCCGCGCCCTCGCCGATGACGAAGCCGTCCCGGTCCACGTCGAAGGGGCGGGACGCCCGCTGCGGCTCGTCGTTGCGCGTCGAGTGGGCCCTGGCCTGCGCGAAGCCCGCCATCGTCAGCGCGCAGACACACGCCTCGGCGCCGCCCGCGACGACCACGTCGGCGCGGCCGAGCCGGATCAGGTCCAGGCCCATGGCGATCGCCTCGGCCCCGGAGGCGCAGGCGCTGACGGGGGTGTGGGCGCCGCCGCGCGCCCCGAGTTCGATGCTGACCCAGGCGGCCGGGCCGTTGGCCATCAGCATGGGGACGGTGTGCGGCGACACCCGGCGCACGCCGGACGCCTCCAGCACGTCGTCCTGGCCGAGCATGGTGAGCGCGCCGCCGGTGCCCGTGCCGATCACCACGGCCAGCCGCTCCGGGTCGACCTCGGGCGTGCCCGCGTCGGCCCACGCCTCGCGCGCCGCGACGAGCGCCACCTGTTCGCAGCGGTCCATGCGGCGGGCCTGTACCCGGTCCAGCACCTCGGCCGGTTCGACCGCGAGCCGGCCCGCGATCCGGCCGGGCAGCGCGGCCGCCCACTCCTCGTCGAGCGGGCCGATGCCGGACTGCCCGGCCAGCATGGCGTTCCAGGTCGACGCGGCGTCCCCGCCGAGCGGCGTGGTGGCGCCCAGGCCGGTGACCACGACGTTGTCGGTGTCCATACTCATGAGCGAGCTCCGTTTGTAGTAGAGATACAACGCCCCGCGTGGCCGAGGGATCCGCTCACGGGGCGAGTCGTCGACTCACCACCCACCCTGCCAAGGGGATTGAGCGGATACAGGTGGCGTGATCAACGGAGTCCGGTCGTGGGATATTGTTGAGTCTCCACACAACCAGGAGCAAGATCGACAAGGTACGACCGGCCGGGGGCCGGGTCCGACGGGAGGCTGGAATGAAGCTGCGGTGTGCGGTGCTCGACGACTACCAGGGCGTGGCGCTGTCCGTGGCCGACTGGAGCGCGGTGGCCGGCGACGTCGACGTACGCGTCGTACGGGAGTACATCGGCGACCGGGAGCGGCTGGCCGAGGCGGTCGGGGACTGCGAGATCCTCGTCGTGATGCGGGAACGCACCCCGTTCCCCGAGGAGTTGTTCGCGCGGCTGCCCCGGCTGCGGCTGCTGATCACCTCCGGTATGCGCAACGCCGCGATCGACCTGGCGGCGGCGGCCCGGCACGGCGTGACCGTGTGCGGCACGGCCAGCAACTCCGAGCCGCCGGTCGAGCTGACCTGGGCGCTGCTGCTGGGCCTGGCCCGCGGCCTCGTCCGGGAGAACACCGCGCTGCGGGAGGGCGGGCCGTGGCAGAGCACGGTGGGCGCCGATCTGTACGGGCAGCGGCTCGGGCTCCTCGGACTGGGGAAGACCGGGACGCGGGTGGCCGCGGTCGGGCAGGCGTTCGGCATGGACGTGGCGGCGTGGAGCGAGAACCTGACGGACGAACGGGCCCGGGCCGCCGGGGTGCGGCGCCTGGCGAGCAAGGAGGAGCTGCTGGAGAGCAGCGACTTCGTCTCCGTGCACCTGGTGCTCGGGGAGCGGACGAGGGGCCTGCTCGGCGCCGCGGAACTGCGGCGGATGCGGCCGACGGCGTACCTCGTCAACACCTCGCGGGCCGCGATCGTCGATCAGGACGCGCTCGCGGAGGCGCTGCGCGGCGGGTGGATCGCGGGCGCGGGGGTCGATGTGTTCGACGAGGAGCCGCTGCCCGCCGGCCACCCGTACCGGTCGCTGCCGAACCTGCTGGCCACGCCGCACCTCGGCTATGTGACGCGGCGGAACTACGAGGGGTACTTCCAGCAGGCGGTGGAGGACATCGCGGCGTTCGTGACGGGGTCGCCGGTGCGGCAGCTCGGCTGAGGGACCGGCGGCAGCGGGAAAATGACGGGCCGCGCGACGGGGGTGTATCTAGCATGAGGGGGCATGACGCCCCCTCAGTTCCCTCAGCGCCCGCGCGGCGTTCCCGAGCGGCCCGTTCTCGACGGACTGGAAGAGAAGTGGTCCTCCCGGTGGGAGGAGTCGGGCGTCCATGTATTCGACCGGTCCGCCGAGCGCGAGCGGGTCTTCTCGATCGACACCCCGCCGCCCACGGTCAGCGGCTCCCTCCACATCGGCCATGTCTTCTCGTACACCCACACCGACGCGGTCGCCCGCTACCAGCGGATGCGCGGCCGGGAGGTCTTCTACCCGATGGGGTGGGACGACAACGGGCTGCCGACCGAGCGGCGGGTGCAGCATCACTTCGGGGTGCGGTGCGACCCGTCGCTGCCGTACGACCCGGAGTTCACCCCGCCCGAGAAGCCCGGCAAGCGTCAACTACCCATCTCCCGGCGGAACTTCATCGAGCTGTGCGAGCGGCTGACCGCCGTCGACGAGCAGGCTTTCGAGGAGCTGTGGCGGCGCCTCGGCCTGTCGGTCGACTGGACGCGGACGTACCGCACGATCGGGGAGACGGCACGGCGGGTCTCCCAGTACGCCTTCCTCCGGAACCTCGCGCGCGGCGAGGCGTACCCGGCCGAAGCGCCCACGCTGTGGGACGTCACGTTCCGTACGGCGGTTGCCCAGGCCGAACTGGAGGACCGGGAGCGGCCCGCCGCCTACCACCGGCTGGCGTTCGCGGGTACGGGCGAGGCCGCCGGCGCGCCGCTCCTCGTCGAGACGACGCGCCCCGAGCTGCTGCCCGCCTGCGTCGCGGTCGTCGCGCATCCGGACGACGACCGCTATCAGGAGCTGTTCGGGAAGACGGTCCGCACCCCGCTCTTCGACGTCGAGGTCCCCGTCCTCGCGCACCGGCTCGCCGACCCGGAGAAGGGCACCGGCGCCGCCATGATCTGCACCTTCGGCGACACCACGGACGTCACGTGGTGGCGCGAGCTGGCGCTGCCGACCCGCCCGGTCATCGGCTGGGACGGCCGGTTCGCCGCCGAACCGCCGGCCGCGCTGGAGAGCGAGCGGGCCCGGGCCGCGTACGCCGAGCTGGCCGGGGCCACCGCCTTCACCGCCCGCGAGCGCGTCGTCGCCATGCTCCGGGAGCGCGGTGAACTGATCGGCGAGCCGCGTCCGGTCAGCCACCCCGTGAAGTTCTACGAGAAGGGCGACAAGCCGCTGGAGATCGTCACCACCCGCCAGTGGTACCTCCGCAACGGCGGCCGCGACCCGGAGCTGCGCGCGGAACTGCTGCGGCGCGGCGCGGAGCTGCGCTGGCACCCGGACCGGATGCGCGTCCGGTACGAGAACTGGGTCGGCGGCCTGAACGGCGACTGGCTGATCAGCCGGCAGCGGTTCTTCGGCGTGCCGATCCCGGTCTGGTACCCGCTGGACGGCACGGGCGCGCCGGACTACGACAAGCCCCTCGTCCCGGACACCGCGGCGCTGCCCGTTGACCCGAGCACCGAGGCGCCGCCCGGTTACACGGAGGCGCAGCGCGGCGTCCCGGGCGGCTTCGTCGGCGATCCGGACGTCATGGACACCTGGGCGACCTCCTCCCTCACCCCGCAGATCGCGGCCGGCTGGCCGGCCGACCCCGACCTGTTCGCGCGGGTCTACCCGATGGACGTGCGGCCGCAGGCGCACGAGATCATCCGCACCTGGCTGTTCTCCACCGTCGTCCGCGCGCACGCCGAGCACGGCACGCTGCCCTGGCGGCACGCCACGATCTCCGGCTGGATCCTCGACCCGGACCGCAAGAAGATGTCGAAGTCGAAGGGGAACACCGTCACCCCGCTGGACCTGCTGGCGCAGCACGGGTCCGACGCGGTGCGGTACTGGGCGGCGAGCGGGCGCCCCGGCACGGACACCGCGTTCGACACCGGCCAGATGAAGATCGGCCGCCGGCTGGCCACCAAGATTCTCAACGCGAGCCGGTTCGTCCTGGGGTTCCCGCCGGTCCCGGAGGGCACGCCGGTCACCGAGCCGCTGGACCGGGCGCTGCTCGCCGGGCTGGCCACCACGGTCGAGGAAGCCACCGCCGCCTTCGAGGACTTCGACCAGGCCCGCGCCCTGGAGCACACGGAACGGTTCTTCTGGCGCTTCTGCGACGACTATCTGGAGCTGGTGAAGGACCGGGCGTACGGAGCGGAGGACGCGGCCGGTGGTACGGGGGCCGGGGCGGCCTCGGCCCGGGCCGCGCTCACCACCGCGCTGGACACCCTCCTGCGTCTCTTCGCGCCGGTGCTGCCGTTCGTCACGGAAGAGGTCTGGTCGTGGTGGGCGACCGGCTCGGTGCACCGCGCGCCCTGGCCGGCGGCGGACCCGCTGCGCGCGCTCGCGGGCGGCGCGGACCCCGCGCTGCTCGACACGGCGACGGAGGTCCTCACCGCGGTCCGCCGGGCGAAGTCCGCCGCGAAGGTGTCCATGCGGACGACGGTGGCGGGGGCGGTGCTCACCGGGCCGGCCCCGGCACTGGAGGCGTTCGCCCTGGTCGCCGCGGATGTCCGCGCGGCGGGACGGATCGCTCGTACCGAAGAACGCCCTGGACCGGCACCGCTCACGGTCGACGTCACGCTCTGAGCACGGACAGCGGCTCCGAGGACGGCAGGGCTCAGGACGACAGGACCAGGGTCCAGGAGCCCGGGTGGCCGTGCAGGGCCGTGAGGGAGAGCGGGAGGACGTCGAGGCGCCAGTAGGCGTGCGGCGGGACCTTGAGGGCGTAGATCAGGGCGGCGCGGATCACGCCGGGGTCGGCGACGGCGAGAGCGCTGCCGCCGTCGCCGACCGGCCGGGTGTCCAGCCAGTTGCCGACCCGGATGATGAACGCGAGCAGGGACTCGCCGCCGTGCGGAGCCGTGCGCGGATCGCCCAGCCAGGCGTCCACGGCCTGCGGCTCGGCGGCCGCCACGTC
The DNA here is from genome assembly GCF_020024005.1 of Streptomyces purpurogeneiscleroticus. NCBI lineage: Bacteria > Bacillati > Actinomycetota > Actinomycetes > Kitasatosporales > Streptomycetaceae > Streptomyces > Streptomyces purpurogeneiscleroticus. The sequence continues at coordinate 2,168 of NZ_NHSG01000229.1, read as the reverse complement.
GCGCAGCGTGCGCCCGCGCCACCGGCCCATGTCGCAGTCGCGCAGCGCGGGCTGCACCAGTGGGGTGAAGCCGAGGAGCTCGCCGGTCTCGCGGCTGCGGGCCGAGGGCGAGCAGTAGCGGAGCTCGGCGGCGGCCAGCGGGCTCAGGGCGGGCGCGGCCCGCTCGACCTCGTGCCACCCCAGCGCGTCCAGCGGCCGGTCGTCGTCGAAGCGCGCTTCGAGCAACGAGGAGCTGCGCCCGGCAGCGACCAGCGTGAGGCGAACAGTCATTCGATGATGGTAAGAGCGCTCTCGCCGCCGGGAACCCTTCAAGTCACATATTTACGGGGCATGTTCGGCATTGGCGGCCGGAGCGTGATGTTCCGCCCCGGAGACCGCGGGCTGCGCGCTTTCCGGGGCCCCGAGCGCCCCTTCCGAGGCCCCGAGCGTCCCTTCCGGGGCCCCGAGCGTCATCCACTTCTCGGTGTCCGCGACCCGCCGGAAGCCGACCCGCTCGTAGACGCCGTGCGCGTCCTCCGTGGCGAGCATGATCCGGCGCAGTCCGCTGGGCGCCAGGTGGTCGCGGACGGCGGCGGCCAGCGCGCCGCCCAGCCCCTTGCCGCGCGCGGCGCGGTCGATGTAGACGTCGCAGAGCCAGGCGAAGGTGGCATGGTCGGTGACCACCCGGGCGTACCCGACCTGGCGGCCCGAAGCCGTCTCGTACACCCCGAAGTTCAGCGAACCGGCGAACGCCCGGTCCTGCTTCTCACGGGAGCGGCCGAGCGCCCAGTAGGCGTCCGTGGCCAGCCAGTGGTGGACCAGGTCACGATCCAGGCGCGCGGGGTCGGTGGAGATGGTGTAGCCGTCGATCATGGCCGGAGCCTGGCACACGGTCACCGGACCGTCGAGCGGATTTCCGGCACCGTGCGCACCGCAGCCGCCCCGCCCGGCAAGGGCCCGGCGGTCCCCCGCCGGGCCCCTTCTGTCACTCGCTGTCGGTCGCTGTACGCCGCTGTCAGTCGTCCGCCATCTTCTCGTGCTGTACGACGGTGTCGGGGCCGGGCGACATGATCGCTTCATGGCCGTCCTGGAAGCGGACGCGGTACGGCGGGGTCCCACTCTCCCCGAGTACTTCGACGACCTCGGCAACCCGGTCGTGCTGGCCGACGACCCTGCCGTGCATCAGCAACCGGTCGCCTTTCTGGGCCTCCATCAGAGATGACCTCCATCCGGATGGTCGGGATGCGCCCGGACTTGCCGGCACGCAGTCGTCGCGGGCGCTGAGCCGTGCCGCTGGAGGAGCCGCGCGCCCTTGGGGCCAGTTTAGGCCCGGAGGCCGTTCCGGGCGCCGCCTGCGATCGGCCATCGGCGTACCGGCGCCGTACCGGCCGCGGGTCCGGCCCGGTCAGCGCGGTGGCCGCACCCGTGACGGATAGTGGTCGGCCACCACCCGCGCCATCGCCCCCGTACGGTCCGTGGCCACCTCCTTCGCGGAGAAGTAGACGTTGCCGCGCACCTGCCGGTAGCCCGCGTCGAAGGTGAGGTGGCGGGAGAGCTCTTTCGGGTTCTGCCAGGGTGCCGGCTGGGCCGGGTCGCCGGCCTTGTAGAGCGCCTCGCCGATGTAGAGGTGCACGCGGGTGCCGTCCACGGTCCGCGCCCACCAGGGCACGAGCTTCGCGTAGTCGGCGGCGGCGAAGCCGATGTTCCAGTAGACCTGCGGGACGACGTAGTCCAGCCACTCCTCGCGGACCCACTTCCGCGTGTCGGCGTAGAGATCGTCATACGTCTGTACGCCCGCTCGGGTGTCGGACCCCGTCGGATCGGTGCTCTTGTTGCGCCAGACCCCGAACGGGCTGACGCCGAAGCGGGCCGTGCGTCGGGTGCTGCGGACCCGCTCCCCCAGCTCGCGCACCAGCCGGTCGATGTTGTCGCGGCGCCAGCTCGCCCGGTCCGGGAAGCCGTCCCCGTACTCCTCGTACGCCGCGTCGTCGCCGAAGACCTGGCCCGCGACCGGATAGGGATAGAAGTAGTCGTCGAAGTGGACGCCGTCCACGGGGTAGCGGCGCACCGCGTCCATGATCGCGTCGAGGACGAAGGCGCGGACCTCCGGGAGGCCGGGGTTGTAGTAGAGCTTGCCGCCGTAGGGCAGCACCCAGTCCGGGTGCAGCCGGGCGGGGTGGGTGCTGCCC
>NZ_NHSG01000228.1:0-2657 GCF_020024005.1 Streptomyces purpurogeneiscleroticus | reverse complement strand
TCACGGATCTCCCGCCCGACGGCCGAGTCGTCCCCCTCCTCCCCCCGGCCCTCGGCCCGGAGCTCCTTTACCGCCTCCAGAAACGACGCCTGGACACGCAGCGTGGGTGCGATCAGCTGTGGCATCGCAACAGTGTGCGGCCAACACTTCGGCCCGGCCACCGAATTGCGGCGACCGGGCCGAACTGCCGTACGTCGGTGTCTGCTACTTCACGACCGTGAGCGGGAGCAGCTTCTTCCCGGTCGGGCCGATCTGGATCTCCGTGTCCATCTGCGGGCACACCCCGCAGTCGAAGCAAGGGGTCCAGCGGCAGTCGTCGACCTCGGTTTCGTCGAGGGCGTCCTGCCAGTCCTCCCAGAGCCAGTCCTTGTCCAGGCCGGAGTCCAGGTGGTCCCAGGGGAGGACCTCTTCGTAGGTGCGCTCGCGGGTGGTGTACCAGGCGACGTCGACGCCGTAGTCGGGGAGGGTCTTCTCCGCGGCCTGCATCCAGCGGTCGTAGGAGAAGTGCTCGCGCCAGCCGTCGAAGCGGCCGCCGTCCTCGTAGACCGCGCGGATCACGGCGCCGATGCGGCGGTCGCCGCGGGAGAGCAGGCCCTCGACGATGCCGGGCTTGCCGTCGTGGTAGCGGAAGCCGATGGAGCGGCCGTACTTCTTGTCGCCGCGGATCTTGTCGCGGAGCTTCTCCAGGCGGGCGTCGGTCTCCTCGGCGGAGAGCTGCGGGGCCCACTGGAAGGGGGTGTGCGGCTTGGGGACGAAGCCGCCGATGGAGACCGTGCAGCGGATGTCGTTCTGGCCGGAGACCCGGCGGCCCTCGGCGATGACGTTGACCGCCATGTCGCCGATCTGCAGCACGTCCTCGTCGGTCTCGGTCGGCAGGCCGCACATGAAGTACAGCTTCACCTGCCGCCAGCCGTTGCCGTAGGCCGTGGAGACCGTACGGATGAGGTCCTCCTCCGAGACCATCTTGTTGATGACCTTGCGGATGCGTTCCGAGCCGCCCTCGGGCGCGAACGTCAGGCCCGAGCGGCGGCCGTTGCGGGTCAGCTCGTTGGCCAGGTCGATGTTGAACGCGTCGACGCGGGTGGAGGGGAGGGAGAGGCCGATCTTGTCCTCTTCGTACCGGTCGGCGAGGCCCTTGGCGATGTCGCCGATCTCGGTGTGGTCCGCGGAGGACAGCGACAGCAGGCCGACCTCCTCGAATCCCGTGGCCTTGAGGCCCTTGTCCACCATGTCGCCGATGCCGGTGATGCTTCGCTCCCGTACGGGACGCGTGATCATGCCGGCCTGGCAGAAACGGCAGCCGCGGGTGCAGCCACGGAAGATCTCGACCGACATCCGTTCGTGGACGGTCTCGGCCAGGGGGACGAGCGGCTGCTTCGGGTAGGGCCACTCGTCGAGGTCCATGACGGTGTGCTTGGACACGCGCCACGGGACGCCGGAGCGGTTCGGCACGACGCGGCTGATGCGGCCGTCGGCGAGGTACTCCACGTCGTAGAACTTGGGGACGTAGACGCTGCCGGTCTTCGCGAGGCGGAACAGCAGCTCGTCGCGGCCACCGGGGCGGCCCTCGTTCTTCCACGCCCGGATGATCTCGGTGATCTCCAGGACGGCCTGCTCGCCGTCGCCGACCACCGCGCAGTCCAGGAAGTCCGCGATCGGCTCGGGATTGAAGGCGGCGTGGCCGCCCGCGAGGATCAGCGGGTGGTCCTCCGTGCGGTCCTTGGCGTACATGGGGATGTTCGCCAGGTCCAGCGCGGTGAGCAGGTTGGTGTAGCCCAGCTCGGTGGAGAAGGAGACGCCGAGCACGTCGAACGCGTCGATGGGGCGGTGTGCGTCGACCGTGAACTGCGGCACACCGTGCTCGCGCATCAGCGCTTCGAGGTCGGGCCAGACGCTGTAGGTGCGCTCGGCGAGCACGCCGTCGCGCTCGTTCAGGACCTCGTACAGGATCTGGACGCCCTGGTTGGGCAGCCCGACCTCGTACGCGTCGGGGTACATGAGCGCCCAGCGCACGTCGCACGCGTCCCAGTCCTTGACGGTGGAGTTGAGCTCTCCACCGACGTACTGGATGGGCTTCTGGACATGCGGGAGAAGCGCTTCCAGGCGCGGGAAGACCGTCTCGACAGGCATCGCGGCGTTCTCTCTTAGATCGGCACAGCACAGCATGAGCTGGGAAGGGTGACCCTCAAGCCTAACGCGCTCCCCCGGCGGTACCCGAATCCGCGCCGACGTCGCTGGTCAGCGCCGCCCGGAGGTCCGGTGGGGCGATCGTGGCCCACAGGGCCGGCAGCTCGTGTTCGCGGGTGGTGGCGCGGGCCTCCTCGCGGGCGTACAGGACGCCGTACGCGAAGGCGTTCTCGCCCGCCGCGTGGGCCTGGGCGGCCAGGTCGCGCAGTGCTTCGCGGGCGACCACGCCGTCCTGGTGGTCGCCGAGCAGTTCCTGGAGCTCCGTCATGCGGGCGGCGAGCTCCTTCGCGGGGCGGCCCAGCTCGGGGCGGGCGGCCTCCGCCGCGTAGCGGGTGCGCTTGGCGGCCTTGCGGGCCTCGTGGAGGGCGAGGTCCCGGTCGGGGCCGGGCGGCGCGGCGAGCGCGGTCGCCACGTGGCCGGCCAGCCGCCGGAAGTCCCGCTCGACCGCTTTGGGCAGTACCCGGGCGGCG
>NZ_NHSG01000227.1:0-8142 GCF_020024005.1 Streptomyces purpurogeneiscleroticus | reverse complement strand
GCCCGGGTGCGGCCCCGGCCCGGCGGGCGGCGCCGCACACCCCGTACGCTCGGTGACCATGAAGCTCTCGGTTGACGCCCTCCTGTTCGACAACGACGGCACGCTCGTCTCCTCCATGGACTCGGTGTACCGCTGCTGGGCGCGGTGGGCGGAGGAGTACGGCGTCACCGAGGAGTTCGCCCGGGTCGAGCTGCACGGCCGGCCCGCCGCCGACATCGTCGCCGACCTGCTGCCCGCCGAGCGGGCCCCCGAGGCGCTGGCCCGCATCGAGGAGCTGGAGACCGCGGACGCGGACGGCGTGGTGCTGCTGCCCGGCACCCGTGAGCTGCTGGATTCCCTCCCCGCCGACCGCTGGGCCGTGGTCACCTCCGCCACCCGCAAGCTCGCCGAGGCCCGGCTCGCCGCCGTCGGCATCCACCCCAAGCACCTGATCACCGCCGACGACATCACCCGCGGCAAGCCCGACCCCGAGCCGTTCCTGCTCGCCGCCCGGCACCTGGGCGTCGACCCGGCCCGCTGCGCCGTCTTCGAGGACGCGCCGGCCGGGCTCGCGGCGGGCCGCGCGGCCGGCGCGAAGACCGTGGCATTGACCACAACGACCGGCCCGGAGGAGCTGGTGGCCGACGTGGTCGTACCGGACCTGTCCGCGGTGTCCGCGCAGGCCACGGCGGACGGCGTGGAGATCACCACGGCGGACTGAGCCGGCGTCCACGGACCGGTCGGCCGAGTCCGTCATGCGGACTGGCTTGATCGGTCCGCACGCGTGTCTGGTTTACTGGCCATCATGACCACGACGAGCTGCCGCACCCCTGCGACCGAGGCGCACCTGACGCCCGGTGCTCGTTGCCTGTGTCGAATGTGTGACCGCTGAGGGCCCCCGCCTGAGCCTCGCGCCCCGAAGCGAGACCCGCTGCCATGTGCCGGACGACCCGTACAGAAGCGCTCCGTACCTCCCGTACGCCCGCGCTCCGTACGCACTCCCGGCCGCCCCGCGTCACCGGACCCCGGAGCCGGGCGCCCGCCGCCCGCATGCCCCCGCGATCCCCATGCCGCACTCCGCAATGAATGCCCCGTGCCCGGCGGACGAGCCGCCGAGCACTCGACCATGACGGATATCCCTGTGATCACCACTACGGGCCTCACCAAGGTCTACCGATCGGGCGACCGCGAGGTCACCGCGCTGGACGGCGTCGACCTGCACGTCCGCGAGGGCGAGGTGTACGGCGTCATCGGCCAGAGCGGCGCCGGCAAGTCGACGCTCATCCGCTGCGTGAACCTCCTGGAGCGCCCCACCTCGGGCACGGTCACCGTGGCCGGCCAGGACCTCACCGAGCTCGCCGGACACGGTCAGCGGGCGAACCCCGCACTGCGTGCCGCGCGCAGCCACATCGGCATGGTCTTCCAGCACTTCAACCTGCTGTCCTCGCGCACCGTCCAGGACAACATCGAGCTGCCGCTGGAGATCCTCAAGGTCGGCCGCCGCGACCGCGCCCGCAAGGCGCTGGAGCTGCTGGACCTGGTCGGCCTCGCCGACAAGGCCAAGGCGTACCCCGCCCAGCTCTCCGGCGGCCAGAAGCAGCGCGTCGGCATCGCCCGCGCGCTCGCCGGCGACCCCAAGGTGCTGCTCTCCGACGAGGCCACCAGCGCGCTGGACCCGGAGACCACCCGCTCCATCCTCCAGCTGCTGCGCGACCTCAACCGCCAGCTGGGCCTGACCGTCCTGCTCATCACCCACGAGATGGACGTCGTGAAGACCATCTGCGACTCCGCGGCCCTGATGAAGGGCGGCCGGATCGTCGAGCAGGGCACCGTCGCCGAGCTGCTGGCCACGCCCGGCTCGGAGCTGGCCACGGAGCTGTTCCCGGTCACCGGCGAGGCCACGGCCGAGGACCGCACCGTCGTGGACGTCACCTTCCACGGCGAGGCGGCCACCGAGCCGGTCATCTCCACCCTCTCGCGGACCTACAACGTCGACGTGTCGATCCTCGGCGCGGCCATGGACACCGTCGGCGGCAAGCAGATCGGCCGGATGCGCATCGAGCTGCCCGGCCGCTTCGAGGACAACGTCGTACCCATCGGCTTCCTGCGCGAGCAGGGCCTCCAGGTCGACGTCGTGGGGCGCAGCGCCCCGCAGACGCCGGACGCCGCCGTGCTGACCAAGGAGGTCGCCAAGTGAGCTGGAACGCGATGCAGTCGGTGCTCTCCATCGCCACCCTGGACACCCTGTTCATGGTCTGGTGGTCGACGGTCTGGGCCGTGATCGGCGGCCTGCCGGTCGGCATCCTGCTGGTCCTCACCGGGCCGGGCAGGCAGCTGCAGAACGCCACGGTGAACAAGGTCCTCGGCGCCGTCGTGAACGTCGGCCGCTCGATCCCCTTCCTCATCCTGGTGATCGCGCTGATCCCGTTCACCCGGTACCTCATCGGCACCGCCAGCGGCCCCAGCGCCGCCGTCGTCCCCCTGGCGGTCGGCGCCATCCCCTTCTTCGCCCGCCTGGTCGAGACCGCCGTCCGCGAGGTCGACGGCGGTCTGGTCGAGGCCGCGCAGTCGATGGGCGGCGGCACCTGGACCATCATCTTCAAGGTGCTGCTGCCGCAGTCCCTGCCCTCCCTCGTCGCGGGCCTCACCAACACCGTCGTCACGCTCATCAGCTACTCCGCGATGGCCGGCGCGGTCGGCGCGAACGGCCTCGGCAGCGTGGCGATCACCTACGGCCAGCAGCGCAACGACATGCGTTTCGTCGGCGTCACGGTGGTACTGATCGTCATCATCGTGACCGTCATCCAGCTGGCGGGCGACCTGATCGTCCGCAGGCTGGCCGCCCGCGGTGGCCGCGCCGACGCCCCCGTACGTCTGCTGAAGCTGCCCAAGGCCCGCCGGACCGCGGACGAGGCCGCCTGAGTCACCACCCCGGAGCCCGGACCCTTTGCCGGGCGGAACACCACCTGTAAGAAAGGCACTCTTCGTGCGTAACACCGTCAAGCTCACCGGAGCCCTCGCGGCCGCCGCCGCGCTCACCGCCGCCCTCGGCGCCTGCAGCGCCCCCTCCGACCCGGACGTCGACCGGTCGGACAGCGCGAGCACCCCGCTGGTCGTCGGCGCCACCTCCGTCCCGCACGCCGAGATCCTGGAGTACGTCAAGAAGAACCTGGCGCCCAAGGAGAAGCTGAAGCTGGACGTCAAGATCTTCGACGACTACCAGCTCATCAACCCGGCCACCAAGGACAACACCCTCGACGCGAACTACTTCCAGACGAAGGAGTTCCTCGACGACTGGAACAAGAAGAACGACGGCGACGTCGTTCCGGTCGTCAACGTGCACGTCGAGCCGATGGGCCTGTACTCCAAGAAGCACCAGAGCGTCTCCGACCTGACCTCGGGCGACTCGATCGGCGTGCCCTCCGACGCGCCCAACCAGGCACGCGCCCTCAAGCTGCTCGACAAGGAAGGCGTCATCGAGCTCAAGGCCGGCGCCCCCGAGGTGCCGGGCCTGAACGACATCGGGGACAAGAAGGGCCTGAAGATCACCGAGGCCAAGGCGGAGGCGCTCGCGCCGACACTGCCCGACTACGACGCCGCGGTGATCAACGGCAACTACGCCATCGCCGGGAAGCTCAGCCCGAAGAAGGACTCCCTGGCCCTGGAGTCGGCCAAGAACAGCCCGTACGCCAACTTCCTCGCCGTCGACAAGAGCAAGAAGAACGACGCGCGCGTGCAGAAGCTCGCGAAGCTGCTCACCTCCGACCAGGTCAAGAAGTTCATCGAGTCCAAGTACAAGGACGGCTCGGTGCTGCCCTCCTTCAGCAAGGCGAGCTGACCACCGCAGCACGGTGAGCTGACCCGCCACCCGCCCGTACGACGGCCCGTACCTGCCTTATCAGCGCAGATGCGGGCCGTCATACTTGGCACATTCGCAGGCAGATGCTGCATGCTTGTGCACTCAAGACGGGCGGGAGCGCCCGAACGTATTCGCGGAGCTTTACGGAGCTTTACGGTCCACGGCGTGGGAGCAGCTGCATGACATCCACCTTTCCGGACATCTCCATCAGCACGGAGCGTCTGGTGCTGCGGCCCTTCGACGACACGGACATCCCCGCGCTCGGCGACATGATGAACGACGAAGCCGTCGCCGCCTGGACCGCCCACCCCTTCCCGTACACCACGGCGCACGCCCGGGAATGGGTCACCGGCGGCGCCCCGGCCGTACGCACCTCGGGCCGCGGACTCGCCTTCGCCGTCACCGAATTCCTCACCCAGCGCCTGGTCGGATCGGTCCGGATCGACCACACCGACTGGCGGATACGCGGCGCCGAACTCTCCTACATCACCGCCCCCTGGGCCCGCGGCGAGGGTTACGCCTGCGAATCCGCGCTCGCCGTCGCGCAGTGGCTCTTCCGCGACCAGAAGTTCGAACGCCTGGAACTGCGCACGCCGGCCGACAACTCCGCCGCCCAGCAGGTCGCCCAGAAGCTCGGCTGCATCAGCGAAGGCGTGCTCCGCAACGCCTGGATAGCCCGCTCCCGCACCGAGGACGGCGGCTGGACGGACATCCGTACCGACCTCATCGTGTGGAGCCTGCTGCCCGAGGACTTCGACGGCCTCCCGGACCGGACGGAGGACGCGGGCGGCTTCGCGTATCCGGAGTGGCGCTGAGGGGCGCCGGAGAAGGGCGCCGCGGTACGGCCGGGCGCCCGGGGTACCCTCACCTGATCCACGCCCGCACGACGGACGGCCCGCGCCGCGGACCGGCCGTACGGACCGCCCGCACGACGAGACCAGGAGACCTCCGCAGATGGCCGACCGCGTCACCGTGATCGGGTGGGACGGCTCGCCTCTGACCGCCGCCGCACGCTCCGCACTGGGCGCGGCGACCCTGGTGGCCGGCGCCGCCCACCACCTGGCGCTCAAGGAAGTACCGCCCGCCGCCGAACGGATCAGGCTCGGCAGCGTGGAGCTGGCAGCCCGCCGCATCGCCCAGCACCGCGGCACCGCCGTCGTCCTCGCCGACGGCGACCCCGGCTTCTTCGGCGTCGTCCGCACCCTGCGCGCCCCCGAACACGGCCTCGAAGTCGAGGTCGTACCGGCCGTCTCCTCCGTCGCCGCCGCCTTCGCCCGTGCCGGCATGCCCTGGGACGACGCCCAGATCGTCGTCGCGCACAGCCGCGACCTGCGCCGCGCCGTCAACGTCTGCCGCGCCCACACCAAGGTCGCCGTCCTCACCTCGCCCGGCGCGGGCCCCGCCGAACTCGCCCTCCTCCTGCGCGGCGTGCACCGCACCTTCGTCATCTGCGAGGCCCTGGGCACCACCCAGGAACAAGTGACGGTCCTCACCTCGGACAAGGCCGCCGACCACGTATGGCGCGATCCCAACGTCGTCATCGTCGTCGGCGGACCGGCCGGCAGCGCCGCCACCCAGGGGACGGGCTGGATCGCCGGGCACGAGGTCGGCTACCCCTCCGGGCCGCGCGGCTGGGGCCTCTCCGACAGCGCGTACGGAGGCGGCCTGACGGAGGGCGAGTCCGGCCAGCTGCGCACCGCCCAGCTCGCCCGCCTCGGCCCCGCCGTCGGCGACCTGGTCTGGGACATCGGCGCGGGCTCCGGCGCCGCCGCCGTGGAAGCGGCCCGCTTCGGCGCGGCCGTCATCGCCGTCGACGCCGACGAGGACGCCTGCGCCCGGACGACGGCCGTGAGCCGCCGGTACGGCGTCCAGCTCCAGGTCGTGCACGGGCGCGCGCCCCAGGTCCTCGAAGACCTCCCGGAGCCGGACGTCGTCCGCATCGGGGGCGGCGGCACGGCCGTGGTCACCGCGTGCGCGGCCCGCCGCCCCGAACGCATCGTCACCCACGCCGCGACCCGCGACGAGGCGGAGGCGCTCGGCCGCGCGCTGGCCGACGGGGGTTACGAAGTCGAGTGCGCGCTCCTGCAGTCGGTCGAGCTGGACACCTCCGTATGGGTGGAGCGGGAGCGGGCGGTCGTCTTCCTCGTGTGCGGTTACCGCGTGCATCACCCGTGACCGGATCAGTCACCCGCGGGAGGTAGGCTGGCGGATCGTTGCGCCGCCGTTCCGCGATCGGAGTCGTGCGTCAATATCCGGAAAAGTCCGAGGTTTTGGCCGCACAAGATGCTCTTGAGGGCGGACGTGCCGCGAGGCGCGCTCGCTCGTTCTAGCTATGGGGGCGGTCGGCGCGTGCCGCGGTCGAGCGCGTCGGACGAGCGGTTGGAAGGAGCACTACCGATGGGCGAGGGGTACGCATGACCGACACCGGCCAGGTCCCGGGCGAGGGACTGCCGGAGAACGCAGGCGGACATCCCGGAGGGCCGCTGCCGGCGGCCGCTCCCGCCCCTGCCGACGCCGGCCCGCAGCAGCCGCACGACGCGTACACGTACCTCGACACCGCCGAGCAGGCCGAGGACGACGACCTGCTGATGCCGGGCGCCCAGGGCGCCTGGGGCAGCGAGCCGCAGGCCCCGTACGCCGACTACACCCCGGGACGGGGCGCGGTGTACGACCCGGTGGCGGCGTACGACCCGACCCCGTACGAGACGGTGACGTACGGCGAGGAGCAGGCCGCGGGCGGCCCGGAGGCGGCCCAGCCGCAGGCCGCCGCGCCCCAGCCGGGCGCAATGCCGCCCGGAGCCATGCCGGGGCAGGGCGCGCTCCCGAAGCAGAGCACGCCCGCGCGCCGGCCGCTGCACATGGGACCGCCCGTCCCGGAGGCGCACACCGGTGGCGTGGTCCGCTCGCTCGCCGACCGCGGCCCGGCCGGGACCCCGCAGCCGCCCGTACGGCACGCGGGCCCGCCGACGGTGGGTCCGGAGTACCTGGATGTGCCGCGCGAGGATGCGCCGAGTGAGGACGCAGCCGTACCGGTGGAGGACGCGCCGCGCGGCGACGTGCCGCGCGAGGAGCCGGGCGCGCTGCCGGAGGCCGTTCCGGGGCCGCTCCCGGAGGAAGGCGCCCAGGCCGGTCCGCTGCCGATGCCGGAGCCGCAGCCCGAGCAGCCGGGGGCTGCCATTCCGGCGCAGATGCCGGCTTGGGGGGCCGAGCCGGTGGGCGGTGCGGAGGCCGGTACGGCTGAGGCCGCTGGGGCGGACGAGGCCACCGAGCAGCAGTCCGAAGCCGCGGTGGCGCAGCCCGAGAGCGGGCCGCAGTTCGCGGAGGCGACGGAGCAGGAGCCTGTCGAGCACGGTGTCGCGGCGCCGGTCGCCGAGACGGACGCCGCGGGGCACGACGCACCGGAGCCGGCCGCGGAGCCCGCTGCCGACGCACAGCAGAACATCACCGAGGGCGAGCAGGGCCCCGCCGAGGCCGCACCGGCCGGCGCGGAGCAGCCCGCTGCGGAGCCCGTAGCAGAGGAACACGTGCACAACGAAGAGCAGGCCGTGGCCGAGCCCCAGGCGCCCGTCGCCGAGGCACAGCCGGTCCAGGCCGCCGCGCCCGCCGAGGCGCAGGACGCCGCCGAGCTGCTGCAGCTCGGTGACGAGGCTGCGGAGGGCGCGGAGGGCGCGGAGGGCGCTGAGAGCGCTGAGAGCGCGGATGGTGCTCCTGTGGCTGTCGAGCCTGCCGAGGCTGTCGAGACCGCTGAGGTCACTGAGGTCGCAGAGGTGAAGGTGCCGCGGGCTCGGGGATCGCGGTCGGCGGCCAAGACGAAGGCGGCCAAGGCCGCGATCGACGCGGCCTTCGCGGAGGACACCACCCCGGTGGCCGCCGCCTCGGAGCCCACTCCGGAGGTCGCCGCCGAGGCTGCCCCGGAGGCAGCCGTGGTGACCGCTGAGGCAGTACCGGAGGACGCCGCGCCGGAGGCGGAGGCGGCCGGGCCCGAGGCTGAGGTTGCCCCGGAGGCCGAGGTGGCCCCGGAGGCCGCACAGCCTGAGGTGGCTGCGGAGCCCGAGGAGGCGCCCGTCGCGGAGGCGACTCCCGTGGAGGCCGAGCCCGTCGCGGACGCGGCCCCCGAGGTCGCCGAGCCCGAGCCCGAGGCCGCGCCCGAGGCGGAGACGGCGCCCGAAGCCGTCGCCGAGGAACCGGCTCCCACGAGCGAGGCGGAAGAGGCCGCACCGGTCGCCGACGCCCCCGAGGCCGACAGCGAGACCCCGGCCGAGGCCGAGACCGCGCCCGCGGAGGAGACGGCCGAAGCCACCCCG